>ONVN01000286.1 GCA_900321295.1 uncultured Eubacteriales bacterium | reverse complement strand
GGAAGTTCGCAAGCGCGAACATTACGAGAAGCCGAGCGTCAAGCGTAAGAAGAAGGCTGAAGCAGCCCGCAAGCGCAAGTGGTAATCTTGTATCCTCGCCCTTTCCCAATGGAAGGGGCTTTTTCTTTTTGTTTTGCTTGCACTGCTCAAAAAGATGTGTTATATTCTTATCACATTCATTAAAGTTTAAAGTAGGGATTTTTTTGATTTACAGCTTTCAGCTGTGTCCACATGCAAACATTCGTTACCAGGAATCGCTGGTCGACCTGGGAAAAAAAGAACTGGAATGCCTTCTTCTGTCTCTTGGCATTCCTGGAAACCCTGAGATCACATCCATTGGAGGCAGCACCTTTTTTCGGCTGCAGACAGATGAAAAGCTCAGCGATGACATGCTTCATCTGCTCAGACAGCATTCCTCCCTGCTTCTGATCTCCGAGGAAATAGGCGGGTTGCTTCGTCCCCTGCCTTTTTCGTCTGTCGATTATCTCCCTGCCGACCTTCCGGAAGTCTTGAAATACAAAGGGAAAACCAGTGCCCGTTTTACTCAGATGATGATCAATTGCGCACTTGCTGCCTCTTCACAGTTGGGAAAGAAGAATCTGAAGGTTCTTGATCCGCTTTGCGGCCGTGGTACGACACTGTACTGTGCGCTGCAACATGGAATGGACGCCGTCGGAATCGAAGCCAAGAGCCAGGATCTTGAAGAGATGGATCATTATCTTTCCAGATATTGCGAAATGCATCGCCTTAAGCACAAACGCGAATCAGCCTCTCATACGGTTGGAAAAAAAGCGGTTCCTTGTGTGGCTTTTACGCTTTCCGATACAAAAGAGCATTACCTGCAGGGGGATACGCGGCAAATCCAGTTTTTTCATGGCGATACAACCCTGTGCCAACCCCTTCTTCGAAAAAGCCCTGCTTCCATTCTTGTGACAGACCTTCCCTATGGTGTTCAGCATGCACCAGGAGCCGCAGGAGGAATTCCATCGTTTGATGCTTTTCTCCGCCGGGTTCTTCCTGCATGGCACGATGCGATCAGAGTAGGCGGTGCGGTCGCAATGTCAATCAATACACTTACACTGAAGAAGGATCATGTGCTTGCAATGCTGAAAGAAAGTGGATTCGTACCACTGACCAGCAACCCCTATGACAGTTTCATGCATGATGTGGAGCAAGCTGTCCGACGTGATTTTGTTGTCGCCCTCAGGCATGAATAAACGATTACATCGCTCCCCGGGAGGTTGTGGAAAAATGGATTTAGCATCCAAAACCGTTCTTGAACTCCGTAAACTTGCCAAAGAGCATAATATCAAGCTCAGCGCAGGCATCAATAAGTCGGAAATCATACAGCGTCTTGAAGAGGCGTTGGCTTCTTCGGAAGAGGAAAGCACTGTACAGCTCAACATGCTGTCTGATTATGCTTCTGACCTGTCCGGAAAAATGCCGGATGCTGATGAATCTGACGTCGCGAAAAACATGCAGGATCTCGATACCGAGGATTCAGACAGTGAGACTGATTCTGCGGATAATCAGGAAGATGAAGAGGAAGAGGAGGAAGCAGAGCTTCCGTTCGAAGGAAAACCGAGACCGCCTCTGTATGCAAGCCCCATTCCTTCGATACCCACCATCCCCACCATTCCTTCCATCCCTTCCATCCCTTCCATTCCTACCCCTTCTGCTTCTTCCGGTTCTGCCCAGGAGGGAAGTCAGGCTCGTACGCCTTCAAAAGCGGGCCAGCCGCATTATCGTTCGTCATGGCATAACGCTCAGTCATCATCGCAGGGCAAGTTTTCCCCTTCTGCGCGTCAGACGCCGGCCAACTGGAATACAGCCCCAACCCGTCCGCAATCGGAGCCTCCCCGTTCCTCTTTTGGTCCCGCTTCGAACAGTTTTGGGCCTCGTTTCGGACCCCAGAGTTCTGGTTTCGGGCCGCAGGTTTCAGGTTTCGGACCGCAGCAGAATACCGGATTTGGGCCGCAAAGTGTCTCAGAAGTTCCAGCTGCTCCTGCACAGGATCAACCGAAGGATGAAGATGCATCCACGCATGCCAGCTTTACTCCCCCGACCGGAAAGCCTTATGAGCAGCGTGCAGCCACCCGACCGGCACCTGCACGCCCGTTTGCAGGTGAAAGCCGGCCATCCTTCCCCGCAAGATCTTTTTCTCAGGAAGGCCAGTCTGCATGGCGTGAACCCGTTGATCTTCCATCCATTGAGGACCTGATTACTCCTGCTGAGTGTTCTGAGGCCAGCGGCGTTCTTGAGGTTCTGCCGGATGGCTACGGTTTTCTCCGTTCGGATTCCCTTCTTCCCTCTTCCCACGACCTGTATGTTGCTTCGTCCATTATCCGCCGTTACGAACTCCGTTCCGGCGATTATGTGGAAGGACGTATCCGCCCTGCACGCGATGGCGACAAATACAATGCACTCCTTTATGTCAATACCATCAATGGAACCGAAGCCGATCAGCTCTCCGGGCGTACTTCCTTCGAAGATCTGACGCCGGTATACTCGGACCGGCGCCTGAATCTTGATGACTGCCGGCATGCCGACGTCCGTCTGATTGACCTTCTTGCTCCCATCGGCTTCGGAAACCGTGCTCTGTTCCTGTTTCCCCCGGATTGCGGAAAACGTCAGCTTCTTGCCCATCTGACCGATTCGCTTGTCACGCTCAACGAGAATACAAATGTGATTCTGCTTCTGCTGGACTTCGCTCCTGAAGAAGTCACCGCCATTCGGGACGAAGTTTCCTGTCCTGTCCTGGCCTCCACATTCGATCAGACACCTGACACCCAGATGCGCCTGATTGATCTGGCTCAGGAACGTGCACATCGCCTTGCAGAGAGCGGAAAAGATGTTATCCTGATCGTTGACAGTCTGACACGCCTGGTAAAAACTTATGCTGCTGCTTCCCAATCCAATCGGCAGTCCGCAAGCATCATCAACCCATCTGCTCTTTTCCGCGCCAAAAAGCTGTTTGGCGCAGCCAGGTGTGCGCGTGAAGGAGGTTCCCTGACTGTCATCGCAACGATGGATATAGAGAGCGGAGTCAAACTGGACGATTCCATTGTGGAGGAATTTCGTGCAAACACCAATGCTGAGATCTATATGGATTCCAGTATTGCCCGCATGGGGATCTACCCTCCCGTCCATTATCAGCGCACCCGTTCCCACCGTACAGAGCTGCTTCTTGACGATAAAGAGCAGGAAGGACTCAAAGCTCTCCGCGACTTGCTTTCGTCCGGCTCCCCGGCCAATGCAGTCACGCAGCTGCTTGGCTTAATTGACAAAGTGGCACATAACAAAGATGTCCTGATGAAAATCATTAATTGGTCTGCACTTATGGCCGGACGCCACAACTGATCTGATTCTCAGAAATTAAAAAAATTGGCTTGCAAGCATAGTACAGATATGTTATAATGTGCGACGCGGCACAGCCGTTCATTGCATACGCGAAAGAGGTGAAAGAGCAATGAAGGAAAAAATCCATCCCCAGTACGGCAAATGCATCGTTCGCTGCGT
>ONVN01000032.1 GCA_900321295.1 uncultured Eubacteriales bacterium | reverse complement strand
GAAGGAACAGCAGATGGCGGACATCAAGGGTGAAATGAAGAAGATCGAATGGGGCAGCCAGATCCGCTCCTATGTCTTCCAGCCCTACACCATGGTCAAAGATCATCGCACCGGCTTTGAAGTCGGCAATATCGATGATGTGATGAACGGAAACCTGGAGGGCTTTGTGACCTCCTACCTGAAGATGCAGTAATCCGGACGCTGCCCGCCTGCAAGGGCGGGCAGCATCGGTTTTTTGCGGCGGTTAATCATGCGAAAACAGTTTTCTGCCCGTCTGACGGGTTTTCTTCTGTCTCTGGCCATCTGTATCTGGGGCCTGGCCTCCATTGTGGAGGGACTGGGAACGGGCGGAGACCTTATGCTTTCCCTGATGCGCAGGTATGCGCCGTCCGTGATGACCGGACTTCCCGAAGAGGAGTATCCGGGCATGTGCGGGATGATCACAGATTATCTGGCGGGAAGCCGGGAGGAATTCCAGTACCAGTGGTCCGGGAAGGACGGCGTCCGCTATGTGGGCTTTCATGACTATGAACAGCAGCACATGGAGGATGTGCGGTCTCTCTTCGTCCTTGACCGCACGGTGCTGATGATTTCAACAGCCCTCGGCGCGGTCTGTGTAGGCCTTCTCTTTTTCTTCCGGCGCAGGACGCCGTCGCTCAGGGGAATGCGGGACGGCGCGGTGGCCGTGGTGCTCCTGCTGGCCGGGCTGCTTGTGTGGGGCCTTGCGGACTTTGATTCGTTTTTCGTGGCATTTCACCGCCTGGCGTTCACCAACGGTCTCTGGCTTCTGAACCCGTCGACCGACCTTCTCATCCGGCTGATGCCCGAGGATTTCTTCATGGCCTATGCGCGCATCGCTGCGATTTCCTATCTTCCCTTTCCCCTGCTTCTGATGATCGTACCTCAGTGTATTATTCGAAAAGAGAGAAAACAGTATGCCAAGCAGTCAGTCGGCCTTTGAAGCGCGCATGCGTGAAAAGGCAGAAATTCTACAGCATCAGGAGACCGTCCGGATTCTCGCGCTGGAGACATCCTGCGATGAGACGGCGGCGGCCGTCATTGAGAACGGACGGAAAATCCTGTCGAATGTTGTCTTCAGTCAGATCGATCTGCATGCGCTTTACGGCGGCGTGGTTCCGGAGATTGCGAGCCGTGCACACGTGGAAGCCTGCGACCGGGTCGTGGATGAGGCTGTCCAGGCTGCGGGGATCCGTCTTCAGGATGTGGATGCCCTCGCCGTCACTTATGGCCCGGGCCTTGTCGGCGCTTTGCTGACCGGGGTGAGCTGCATGAAGGGACTAAGCTATTCCCTGGAGAAGCCGCTGATTCCGGTGAACCATATTGAAGGACATATCTCCGCCAATTTCCTTTCACACCCGGACCTGAAACCGCCGTTCCTTTGTCTGGTGGTTTCCGGCGGACACAGCCATCTTGTGCAGGTGCCGGACTACGGGGAATATCATCTGATCGGCCAGACGGTGGACGATGCCGCGGGGGAAGCCTTTGACAAGGCAGCGCGTGTTCTGTCCCTTCCATACCCGGGCGGTCCGCGCGTGGACAAGCTCGCCGAGGAAGGAAACCCGGATTTCCTCACACTTCCGCACCCGCATGTGGAAGGCCGCTATGACTACAGTTTTTCAGGCATGAAGACTGCCTTTCTCAATGCATGCCATACCATGGAAATGAAGGGTGAGGAACTGCCGAAAGCAGACCTTGCAGCGAGTTTCCGCAAGGCCGTGGTGGATTCCCTTGTGGAAAAAGCGATTCTGGCGGCCCGGGAGACAGGTACGCATCAGATGGCGATGGCCGGCGGCGTGAGCGCAAACCGGCTTCTGCGCCGCAGCATGCAGGAGGCCTGCGACCGCCTGCACATGCCGCTGTACATGCCGGAAATTCATCTTTGCACGGATAACGGAGCCATGATCGGTTCCGCAGCCTATTACCGTCTGCTCAAAGGAGAAATTGCACCGCTGACCCTCAATGCGGTGCCGGGACTGAGACTTGTCTGAAGACCAATGCAGAAAGGCGGGGATCACCATGAACATGATCGATGTAATTACCGATAAAAAACTGGGGAAGGAACTGACACAGGAAGAGATTGATCTTTTTGTAGAAGCTGCTGCCCACGGTACGGCTCCGGACTATCAGCTGGCAGCCCTGCTGATGGCCATCCGTCTCAACGGAATGACCGCCAGGGAAACCACCGCACTGACCCTGGCCATGCAGAAGAGCGGAGATACCGTGGATCTGAGCGGGATTCCCGGCATCAAGGTGGACAAACATTCGACAGGCGGTGTTGGGGATACGACGACCCTGATCCTGGCCCCCCTGGTGGCGGCATGCGGTGTTCCGGTTTCCAAGATGAGCGGACGCGGGCTCGGGCATACCGGCGGCACGCTCGACAAGCTGGAATCCATACCTGGCATGTCGGTTGCTCTTTCCCAGGACCAGTTCTTCGAGCAGGTGAAGCGGATCGGCGTGGCCGTCATCGGACAGACCGGAACCCTTGCGCCGGCCGACAAGACGCTGTATGCGCTGCGTGATGTGACGGCAACGGTGGACAGCCTTCCGCTGATTGCAAGCTCCATTATGTCCAAAAAACTGGCTGCCGGAAGCGATGCGATTGTTCTGGATGTCAAGACAGGCAGCGGTGCGATCATGCATGACCTTGAAGGTTCCATTCAGCTCGCCAGTGCCATGGTGGATATCGGCACACTGGCAGGCAAGCCGGTCACGGCTGTCGTGACCGGCATGGAGCAGCCGCTGGGAACACATGTGGGCAATGCCCTGGAGGTCAAGGACGCCATTGATGTCCTGGCAGGACGCACAAAAGGGGATCTCCTGGATGTTTCCCTGCTTCTCGGAGCGCATATGCTGGTGCTGGGCGGCGTTGCAGCGGACCTGAAGGCAGCCGGGAAAAAGCTGAAGCAGGCACTGGAGAGCGGTGCCGGACTGGAAAGATTTGCCGAAATGATCCGTGCACAGGGCGGTGATCCGAGGGTTACAGAGGATGTATCACTTCTTCCTCAGGCCAGGGTGGTGCGTTCCGTACCGGTGGGACAGCACGGGTTTGTCACGCGTATGGATACGACGGAACTGGGCCTTGCAGCCCAGGCCATGGGTGCGGGCCGCCAGCGCAAGGAAGACAGCCTGGATTATTCCGTGGGGTTTGTGCTTCCGGTACGAATTGGCGATGAAGTCTTCCCGGAAGACCGCTTCTTTACGCTTTATGCAAGGACGGAAGAGGAGGCAGACCGGGCGGAGGAGGCAGTCCGCAGGGCGATTGTCCTTGGGAATGAACCGGTGGCCCGTCCGCCTCTGTGGTATGCACAGATTACCAAAGACGGCGTTGTGAAACCGGAGTAAAACAGGAAAAAGGTGAAAGCATGGACAGGAAAATCATTGTTCTGACAGGTGGAGGCACACTGGGACATGTGACGCCGCACATGGCGCTGATTCCCAGCCTTCAGGCCCAGGGATATGAAATCCATTATATCGGGACTGCCAGCGGGATGGAAGCGGAGAAGATCCGGTCGATTCCGGGAATCAAATACCATGCGGTGAAAACCGGAAAACTGCGCCGGTATTTTTCCTGGCAGAATTTTACGGATCCTTTCCGGGTGATCGCCGGTGCGTTTCAGTCTGCGCATTTGATGGGCAGGCTGCATCCGAACGTTGTCTTCAGCAAGGGCGGCTTTGTGGCGGTGCCGGTGGTGTTCGGTGCATGGCTGCACCGGATTCCGGTGCTTTGTCACGAGAGCGATCTGACGCCGGGACTCGCCAATAAGCTGTGCAAACCCTTCGCAACCAGGATGGTTACGACGTTCCCGGAGTGTGCTGCTGCACTGGGGGAAAAAGCAGAGGTTGTCGGAACCCCGCTTCGTCCCGACCTGTTTTCAGGAGACCGGAAAAAGGGCCTTGCTCTCACGCATTTTGACGGAACCCGTCCGATTCTTCTGATGATGGGCGGTTCTTCCGGAGCGCAGTCTGTGAACAAGGCGCTGCGCGAAGCACTGGATGAACTGACAAAGGACTTCGACGTGGTGCACCTGTGCGGAAAAGGCAATCTGGACCCTGCGCTTGAAGGGGTCAGAGGATATACCCAGATTGAATTTATGGACGCAGAGCTCCCCCATGTCCTTGCCTGTGCGGATCTCGTGCTCAGCCGGGCGGGATCCAATGCGTTGATGGAGTTCCAGGCACTGGACAAGCCGATGCTGCTGGTACCTTATCCGAAGGGAGCAAGCCGCGGTGACCAGATTCTGAATGCGCAGAGCATGGAGAAACGCGGACTGTGCAAAGTGCTGCTCCAGGAAAACATGACCGCGGAAAGCCTGACAAATGCGCTCAGGGAAACATGGGAAGCCCGGGGCAGTCTGAAAGAGGCAGTCCGCAAAGCACCACCGGCCAACGGAACAGAGCGGGTTCTCGAGATTATTGAGGAAATCCGGAAAAAGTAAAGGGAACCGGTCTTGCAGTCCCGGGAATGAAGACATAAAAATGGGAGCGGAATCAGTCCGTCTCCCATTTTCTGTTTCCTGTATGAGATTTGTCAGATGGGGTTTTCGCGCGTAAAAATACGGCTTCCGACGCGTACACCCCAAGCGGTTCCATTCCGGAAGAAGAATTCCAGACGGGCACGCAGCTGGTTGGGTTTCTCTCTGTCCATGGCAAGAAACCGCCCTGCACCGCAGTAGACAAGGGTCACAGGATGGTCACCGACAACCGCGCTGAGCGGTGCGTCAGTGCCGGAAACTTTCACTCTGGAGGGAACACCCTCATGTCCGATATAGGTGCCGACGAGCATTTCCGGATCCGAGAAGTCCCTGCCGGCAGGAATAAACCAGTGATGGGAGGTTTCAAGCGGAATCCCCATAACAGCGTTGTACAGCACCCACATAACACTGTCCATGTCTGCATCTCCAAGGCTGCAGAGGACAGCAAATCCGTAGCCTTCACCCAGCAGCAGACCGCCTTTGGTGGATACGCCGTGCAGGCCGCCGCCGTGTTCGCAGATCACATGGCCGCATTTGACACGTTTGTACAGGCCAAGCCCATAGAGTGCCTGATCGGTTGCCGGGATGGAAGGCCCGATCATGGATTCCACGGCTGCGCGGGGAAGCACCTGCTTTCCGCCGGCCATTCCCCAGTTGGAGAGACAGCGGTAATAGGCGGCCATATCCCGCGAGGTGGATTTGACCATGGCGCATCCGCGGAAGGGCGGGAGAATGCTCCAGTGATCATCGCAGGTGAGCTGATCTCCGTCATATTCAAACAGTGAGACAATATTGCCCTGTGCCATGGCATGCGCACTGATGCAGTCGTCATCCATGATGGTGCGGGTCATGCCAAGCGGCTCAAAAATACGCTGTCTGCAGAAATCCTCCAGCGGAATGCCTGCAGCCATATCGACCACATAGGAGAGTACGGCATACCCTTCATTCGAGTAGCTCATATTTTCGCCGGGAGCCCCGACGGTTGGATAGGGACAATGGGCAATATACTCAATAATCTGCTCAATAGTATTCATCTGGTTGGGGGCAGAGGCGCGCATGGCCTGAATCCATTCGCCGTCCCGGTTCAGACTGTTCTGTGCAATGGACCATTCCAGGGGCTCCATCGGTGGAATGCCGGCAGTATGCTGTGCCAGGGTCCGAAGAGTCACCAGATCTTTCGGTGCGCCGGGAACAGAAAAATCCGGGAAGTATTTGCTGACAGGATCATTCCAGGAGAGTTTTCCTTCCGTCTCCAGAATGGAAATGGCCAGTGCAGTGATGGATTTGGACATGGAAGCAATGCCAAAAACGGTATCTTCATTAACAGGATCGTCCTGCGCAATGCTGCGAAAGCCATATGCCTTTTCAAAGACCGTTCCGTCAGGTCCTTTAACGCAGATACTGAGATTGGGAAGGCGGTCCCGGGCGATCAAATTCCGGATCTGATGATCTACAGCAGAAGAATCGAAATGCATATAACACACGCTCCATACAGAATAATCAGGAATATTGTAACTGTCCAATGATTGTGATGCAAGAATCAGCATGTCTTTTAAGTGCTTTTATATTTACCTTTTTGGCTTGCGTGTTACCGGGAGGTGTGTTATACTCTCGCACGCAGGCACCTTTCGCTTGGCAGGATCAGGCGTCCGTGATCAAACAAAACGACTGGATGTTGTGTTCGAAGGTTGAAAATAAAACCACATCTGGAGTACCCGGGATTGGAACAAATTCATTTGATGCTGGCGGTTGATCTGAAAAAAGCTTTACGTCAAAGTTCGAAAGTCGAGTAGAAGCTACTCAGGAGTGCCACAGTGAACAGTCACTGAATCTTCGTAACCTATGTAACATAAGGATTTCTGAGAACATGGTTCCGTAGCTCAGTAGGATAGAGCGGTCGCCTCCTAAGAAGTAGGCCGACGACCGTCTTTCTGGAAACTGAAAACGGGAACAGCGTTCGGAAGTGACCCGGTTTCCCAGTTACTCCGACACCCTTACTCAGCAAGGTCGAAATCAGCAT
>ONVN01000121.1 GCA_900321295.1 uncultured Eubacteriales bacterium | reverse complement strand
GGAGCCGCCAATATTGCTCAGGATAATGACTTTCTCTCGGGCAATTTCTCCATTCAGTCGGAACAGTCTCAGATGGCGTGCCTTGCAGCCGCGCCGAAACGGGGTGCCATGGTGCTGGATACCTGCGCGGCACCGGGTGGAAAAAGCTGCTACATGGCCGAAATGATGGACGGCACTGGCCGGGTTCAGGCATGGGAAATCCGCGAACACCGTACAAAGCTCATTGAAGCACAGGTGAAACGTCTTGGACTGGATAATGTCCGCCCGATGACTAGGGATGCAAGCATACTGCGTGAGGACCTCATTCAGAGCATGGATGTGGTTCTCCTGGATGCTCCATGTACAGGAACCGGAGAAATGCATGACAAGCCGGACAGCAAGTACCGCATGAAGGAAGAAAGCAGGGAGGAACTCGTTGCGCTTCAGAAAGTCATGCTGGATACTGTTTGCCGTTATGTCAAGGCAGGCGGAACCCTTGTCTATTCGACCTGTTCTGTGCTGAAGGATGAGAATGAGCGGCAGATCCTTTCTTTCCTGGAAAGACATCCGGAATTTGAAGTCATTCAGCTTCCGGAAACCATTCCGGAAAGGATTCGGAAGGAGTATGGAACAGGTGTGCAGCTCCTTCCCGGAGTAAATGCATCGGGTGGTTTCTATATCTGCCGGATGCGGAGGAAGCGCTTATGATTGAGCTCCCCGGTCTCACAAGGGAAGAGACAAGAGCATGGTGCAAGGAGCAGGGTCTGCCTGCATTTCGTGGAGATCAGATCTACAAGGCGGTCATTCAGGGAATGGATTTTGAGGAAATGACGACCATTTCTCAAAATCTGCGGGCATCGCTGAAGGAACAGGCAGTTGCACAGCCGGTTGCCATACGTTCACGCTATCAGTCTTCCATGGATGACACGGTGAAATATCTTTTTGCCATGAAGGATGGCAACTGTGTGGAAGGCGTGCTGATGCACTATCACTACGGTTATTCCCTGTGCATTTCCACACAGGTGGGATGCAGGATGGGATGTGCGTTCTGCGCGAGCACCCTGGAGGGGTGTGTACGGAATCTGACCGCTGCCGAGCTCATCGGAGAAGTGATTTGTGTCAACCGTGATCTTGGAAAGAAAGGACGCGTCGGTCATATCGTTCTTATGGGAGCGGGAGAACCGCTGGACAACTTTGAGGAAGTGACCCGTTTTCTGCGTCTTGTCCGCCTGGAGGAAGGGGTCGGTGTGGGACTGAGAAATGTCTCGCTTTCGACCTGTGGTCTCGTGGAGAAAATGCGTGAACTGGCAGACCTTGATCTTCCGGTGACGCTGTCTGTTTCCCTGCATGCACCGAATGACACAATCCGGAAAAGCATTATGCCGGTAGCAAAACGATATGCAATGGAAGATGTTTTGGCTGCATGCCGTTATTATGTACAGAAGACTGGCAGGCGTGTCATCTTCGAATACGCTCTGATCGGAGGCGTGAATGCCTCAGAAGCTCATGCAGAGGAGCTTGCGGAAAAACTGAGAGGACTGCAGTGCCATGTCAACCTGATTCCACTCAACGAAGTTCCCGAACGAAATCTGCAGGGCGTGAATGAGGCAACGGTTCAACGTTTTCTGAGAACTTTGGAAAGGCTGCATATTTCTGCAACCAGACGCCGGGAAATGGGTGATGATATAGCCGGCGCATGCGGACAACTCAGAAGAAAAGTGCTGACAGGAAGTAGTGAAGTATGAAGAACAATCATCCGATGCATTTTACAGACGAAACTGCAAAACATCTGATGGAATTCCAGGCAGAAGAGCAGGAAGAGGAGAAGAATATACCGGAACCGACGAAGCCGATCCCGGTGGTTTTTCCTGCGCCTTCGGTTCCGGGCCATACAGACGATGAATGCCATGTGTGCTGTGAGAGCAGAACGGATGTGGGGTGTGTACGGAAAGTCAATCAGGATGCGGTGATTGTAGATCCGCCGCTTTTTGGCGTTGCGGACGGAATGGGAGGCCATCAGGGTGGTGAAATCGCCTCCGGTGAATGCAGAGATGGCATGATTTCCTTCTTAAGGGGCCGGAATTCTGATGCAGAAATGCTGGAGACTGCTGTGAAAGTGGTGAACCGCCGGATACACATTCGCGCGGGAGAAGACACGTCTTTGAGTGGGATGGGTACCACACTGACCTGTGCTTTGTTTGGGGAAAAGGAAGTATACATTGCACATGTGGGGGACAGCCGCTGCTATCTCTACCGTGACGGAAATCTGGAACAGATCACGGATGATCACTCCATGGTCATGGAGATGGTGCGTGCAGGTGTTCTGACCAAGGAACAGGCGGCTGTTCATCCGATGCGGAATGTTATCACCCGGGCTGTAGGCTCCGACAGAAGTGTTCAGGTGGACATGATCACAAAAGAAAGGAAAACCGGTGACATCTGGCTCTTTTGCTCGGACGGACTTCATGGTCAGGTCGAAGAGCAGGAAATCAAGGACTACCTGCATCTGCCCCTGGCACAGGCTGCAGATGCACTGCTGGCTGCAGCCATGGATGCAGGTGCACCTGACAATGTGTCACTCGTCCTGGTCCTCGATAAGGGGGCAGAAGCATGATTGGAAAATTGCTTGCAGGACGATACCGGCTTGTTGAGCAGGTAGGTGTCGGAGGTATGGCGATTGTGTACCGGGCAATCGATGAGAATACCGGGCATTATGTCGCGGTCAAACTGCTCAGGCCGGACCTGGCACACGATGCATCGTATGTTACGCGATTCCAGCGTGAAGCAGAAGCGGCTTCCAAAATGACCCATCATAATATCGTCAATCTGACAGACGTGGGCATGGATGGAGATAACCGTTTCCTGGTCATGGAATTTGTTTCCGGGCGGACACTGAAACAGATTATTCAGGAAAAAGGCAGATTGTCATCAAAGTCTGCCACACAGATTACGATTCGCATTTTGTCTGCACTGCAGCATGCCCATGAGAATGGCATCATTCACAGGGATATCAAACCCCAGAACATTCTGGTGAACACGGAAGGCCATGTCAAAGTGGCTGATTTCGGTATAGCGCGCATTGCCAATTCAGCAACGCTGACCAAAGGCGATGTTGTCATGGGCTCTGTTCATTATTTCAGCCCTGAACAGGCATCGGGCCAGCCTGCAGATGCACGCTCAGATATCTATTCTGTAGGTGTTGTTCTCTATGAGATGCTGACGGGAAAAGTTCCTTTCGATGGGGACAACCAGGTGGCAATTGCCATGCAGCATATTCATAACCGGCCAACGCCGATTGAGCAGCTGGCTCCTGAAGTGCCGGCATCGCTGAATGCTGTGTGCATGAAAGCACTGGCCAAGAACCCGGTCTATCGTTATCAGACGGCCAAAGAAATGGCTTCAGACCTCGCACTGGTGATGGATGGCAAGATTATGCCTCCTGTCCGTACGGATCTGCTTGGCGGTGTTCAGGGAATATCACCGGATACCGGTGAAAACCTGGTGGCAGATACAGGGGAAAATGAGAATCTGTCAAAAGAGAACAGGAAAAAAGACAACAGCAACAAGAAAAAAATCAATTGGCCATGGTGGATCTTTACCGTGCTGACCGTGCTCCTGATTCTGCTGGGTCTGTATTGGGGCGGTACAGCAATCTACGAGGGTGTGATCAACTCCACGGAAGTCCCCTCGTACATCGGTATGGATATGGCGACCGCATTGAAAGAAAGCCAGAAGATGAACCTTCGGATTGAAGAAATCCATATCAATCATCCGACTGCATCCGAAGGAACGGTGGTTATGCAAGCTCCTGGGGAAGGCACGATTCTCCGCAAGGGAGATGCTGTTGTCGTGACCGTATCGGATGGGCCTGCGAGTGTGGATGTTCCGGCCATAACCGGAATGACGCTCCAGGATGCCATGACGGCGGCTCAGAACAAGGGACTGATCGTCACGGTTGTTGAACGGGTGACGAGCAGTGAAATCCAGTCTGGTTTTGTCATGGGACAGGTGCCTGAAGCCGGCAAGTCCATTAAATCCGGTGAAACCATTCAGGTCATTGTATCAGGCGGTCTTGCGATTGTTCCTGATGTGAAGGGGTTCACGTTTCCTGAAGCAACCAAAAAGATCGCGCAGGCGGGCCTTTCGCTGTCCGATGATATTCAGTTTATTGGAACGAACGATGAGTCTCTTCATAATCTTGTGAAGGAACAGTCGATCGTCAGCGGTACTCAGGTGATTCAGGGGACCGAGATTATTCTGCATGTGTATCAGGCACCCACCAGAACCTGCTCACAACAGGTGACCATTAATCTTCCGGATGCTACCAACGTACAAAATGTGCGCCTGACACTTGAGAAAGATGGATCCGAGTATTCTGTTTTCAAGGGGGATCTGGTTCCCAACGAGCAGCAGGAGGCAACGGCAAGGATCTTTTCTCAGGAAGCCGGGAAATACAATATGCGGGTCTATATCAACGGTGAGTTCAAATATCAGGCGGAGGTCCAGATGGAATGAGCGAGCTTCCTGCACTTCAGGGCACGCTGATGCGTGGAATAGGCAGCTTTTATACGGTGCGAACTCCGGATGGTGCGCTCTATACAGTCCGGGCCAAAAAGAAATTCAGGCACCAGAAGATGACACCAATGGTGGGCGATGAGGTGCTGTTTCTGCCGGGAGCCGGAGAGGAAGATGGCTGGCTGGAGGAAATACTTCCGAGGCGCTCGGAATGCATCCGACCGCCCGTGGCCAATGTATCGCTGCTTATGCTGGTGGTTGCTCCGGAACCTGCGCCGGATCTGCTGCTGATCGACCGCCTCCTTCTTTCGGCTAACCGTCAGCAGATGAAAGCGTGCCTGGTGGTGACCAAGTCCGATCTGGATCCAACGCTGTTCGACACGCTTCTTCAGCAGTACAAAGAAAGCGGCATTCCGGTTCTTCAGGCAAGCAGCATGACCGGAGCAGGACTCGATGCTGTCAGAGAAATCATGTCCGGGGAGACCTGCTGTCTTGCGGGACAATCCGGCGTTGGGAAAAGCACCCTTCTGAATGCACTTTTTGATTTGCATCAACAGACAGGGGATATCTCAGAAAAAATCCGAAGAGGCAAAAATACGACCCGCAAGGCAGAACTGTTTGTGCAGGGGGACATTCGGATTCTTGATACGGCCGGGTTTTCACTTCTGGAAATTGATGAAGTGATGGACCCGGCAGAGGCACGTCTGTTTTATCCAGAGTTTCAGGAATATGAAGGCGCCTGCAGATTTGATCCATGTCTTCATGACCGTGAGCCGGGATGCAGTGTGACGGCAGCTGTGGCGCGGGGGGAGCTGAATGAGGCACGCGTCAAACGCTACAGGATGCTGCTAACGGAAATCCGAGAAAAGTGGAGGGGACGCTATGATTAGGGTTGCACCATCCATTCTTGCTGCAGATTTGCTGCATTTATATGATGAAATCCAGAAAGTAGTATCTGCAGGATGTGATGTTCTGCATGTTGATGTCATGGATGGCCATTTTGTTCCGAATCTGTCTTTCGGACCGGATTTTGTCAATGAAATCCATCAGGCATTCCCTGAACTGAAACTTGATGTTCATCTCATGATGGAACATCCGGAACAATATATCCGGCGTTTCGCAAAAGGTGCATGGAACATCACGGTTCATGCAGAAATAACTGCGAATCTCCCGGACGTTCTGGAGGAAATAAAGGATTGCGGGGTGTGTCGAGGAATCAGCCTGAAACCTGCAACGCCTGTTTCGAATATTGTCCATCTTCTGGACAAGACAGACCTGGTGCTTATCATGACGGTGGAACCCGGATTTGGAGGTCAGCCCTTTAAATGGGAAATGCTGGACAAACTCCGGGAACTCCGGCGTATTGGGTATCAAGGCCTTCTGGAAGCCGACGGAGGTCTTACCATGGATAACCTTCCGGAATGCAAACAGGCCGGATTGGATGTAGCTGTCATGGGAACCGCTGTTTACAGGTCACAACATCTGCTGGAGGATATTCAGAAGATACACTCCCTGTAAATACCGGAATTTGTGATAACAGGAAAGGTAAAAACATGCGATTATTCCTTGCTGTTTTGATATCCTTGATTCTGCTTTGCGGCGCAGCAGGTGCGGAGGAAATAACCGGCACGTGGAGCGGAAGCATGGAGAAAGAAGGAATCCGCATTCTGACGATTGCGGAAGACGGTTCAGGAAGCCTGACGGTGAATGGAGACGAGAAATCCATTACCTGGGATGAAGCGTTCAATGTGTATTCAGAGGGTGAAAAGATCGGCTCCATGATGCTTCGGGACGGCTTTCTGATTTTCCGCGATGCTTCCGATGAAGTCTGGCCTCTTCTTCCCAACGAGACAAAACTTCCGGAAAAAGTCGCTGCGGAAACTGAAGCAGACTTTTATGGGGTGTGGAAAGCTGACTTTGTGATTGTCAGCGGTTTCCGGATTCCGGTGGAAGACATTGATATTACATATTCCATTGAAAAAGGGACAGTCGTCTGCTCTGGAACAGGGTATGAGAACCCTATCCCTCTGCCGTTCCGGCTGTCGGAAGGCAATCTCATGGTGGAAACCACCCAGACCGATATGCAGGTGGTCCTCTCTCTGAGAAAGGATGGCAGCATGACAAGAGAAATGACGTATATGACCATCCATTTCACACGTCAATGATGATGCTGCAAAACCGGATGGATGAAGTGAAGGAAAGGAGCAATTGAATGAGCAATTACGGAACTCCGAATGGCAAGAACAAGGGCGGTCAATCTGCACCTGCACCATCCGGACAATCTCCATACACGGGATACCAGCAGACCGGTTACCAGACTGGCAGAAATCCGTCTGCTTATCAGAATCCTTATCAGGGATATGGACAGTATCCTTATTCTGGCAGCGGACAGAATTCAAATCCTGGTTATCCGGGTAATGTACAGAATACAAATCCTGGTTATCCGGGCAATGCACAGAATACGAACCCGGGATACACGGGCGGCGTTCAGAATACAAACCCGGGATACACGGGGGGCGTTCAGAATACCAATCCGGGTTATCCGGGAAACGGACAGAATCCTTATATGCGGCCAGGGAATCAGATGCCCTATAACACACCGTATACGTATCCTCAGGGATATCCGAATCCCATGCCCGGCACTCAGAACCAGCCCTATGCAGGGAGTGCTTATGGTGCATATGGAAACCAGCAGCCGTATGCAGGTGCACAGCCGGGACAGCAGGCGTACAATGGAATGCAGTCTGCATATTCAGGCCCGCAGTCACCGGCGAATGGGACTTATTCTTATCCCGGTCAAATGGTCCCGCCTCAGGGTTATTCCAACGGACCGCAGCAGGGAGGATATGCTAGAAGCAACCCTCAGCAGAGAATGCAGTCTTCCGGGCAGCCGCAGCAGAAGATAAAAAGTCGTCTTCCGATTGAACCGGAATGGCTGATTGTGATCGTCGGGGCGGTTCTGCTGGTGGGACTGTTTCTTGGTTCACTGTTTGTCGCAGGCTCCGTTCTGAAGTGGCTTTTCCTGGCGGCTACCATTGTTTCTCTTTGCTATATCTGGGTCCGTCCGGTTCTGAACCAGGGACCAAAGCTTACGGGAAGTGTTCTGATTGGCGTCGCGATGCTTGTCACGGTTCTGTCCATGGTGCTTACCCCAAGCGCTGACCGGACGAAAGAGAATACAAACGGAAACAATACGGGAAATCCTGTGGCTCCCGTTCAGGATGATCTTGCCGCCGCAGCCGTTGAGGAGGAAGGCCTGGGCGAGTGGGTTGCTGCTGAGCCGGTCGAGGTCAATATTGTCACGCCGACACCTGATACAACCAGCGCAACATTGGAAAATCTGTCCTCCTTCTTCTATTTCTGGTCGGTGAACAATATTGAGAATATGCTCAATTATTGTGCTCCAAGCTGGGTCAGCAAACAGACGGAACCCAAGGTTGCTCTCTTCCAGGTACTCTCCAACCGGATTGCCAAAAGTTATACACTGGGCACTCCCAGTGGAACGGATAATGACATTTCGCGTACGGTGGCTGTCACTGCCACAGTGGACAAACGGAACGGGGACAGCTACTCGATCTATGTTTTCAATGTGATCATGCTGAAGGAAGAGGAAACATGGTATGTTGATCCCCGATCCCTGCAGTCTCATGAGGAAGTCGAAGCAACGACTTTCTCCGCAGTGATCACACAGCCCCCGACGCCACAGCCTGCTGAAGCAAGTATGATTCTTTACTACAATCCGGATGGAGGATCGTACTATCACGCGGATCCCAACTGTGAAGCTGTTGCAGAAAAATACCGTCCGCTCTCAGGTACATTTATGTTCGGTCAGATCAATGAACCTGCCTATGCGGATCTCAAATGCTGCCAGCGCTGTGCCGCGCCGATGCGCACAAGCCGATGAACACGTCGAGACTGGATCAGCTGGCGGAGCGGATGGGCGAAATCCCGGAAAAGGTGCTTGCAGGTTTTTCCGGAGGCTGTGATTCGACAGCTCTGGTTCTTCTGCTGCTGAAAAGAAAGGTGTCCGTGACATGTGTCCATGTGCACCATGGGCTGCGCGGGGAAGAGGCGGATGCAGATGAAGCGTTTGTGCGCGCATTCTGCGAGCAGCATGCCATCCCACTGCTGGTCTACCATGCCAAACCACCGGTCAACCCGGGCGAAGGCTGGGCAAGAGAAGCCAGATATGCGTTCTTCCGAATGGCCATGCAGCAGACCGGAGCTCAGGCACTGGTTCTGGCACATCACTCAGATGATCAGGCAGAAACTTTTCTGCTTCATCTGCTCCGAGGAAGCGGCCTTGAAGGGCTCTGTGCCATGAAGCGCATATCCTGGATGAAAGACATGCGGATTCTTCGTCCTCTTCTGGGCATTTCCCATCATCAGCTGCAGGAAGCACTGACGGAAGCAGGACAGGAGTGGCGTGAAGACAGTACCAATGCAGAAGATGACTTTCTGAGAAACCGTGTACGACATCAGCTTCTTCCGACAATGGAACGAATCTCACCTGGTGCCGCAGAACGAATTGCCGTTACCAGTCAGATTCTTCAGGAAGATGCTGAGCTTCTGGAGCATCTCGTTCATCAGACAGATGACTGGATGGGCAGGAGTGAAATACCGTTGGATGTTCTTCAGTGCCCTGGAGCTCAGCAGAGCCGAATTCTCCGTGCGTGGTGGGCAAGTCTTGCTGGAGCACGCAAGGAAATGGGACTGTCTCATGAGAAAACAATGGAGTTGCAATCCATTGTTCAGAAAGATGTTGGGGCAGTATGCAATCTTCCGGGCAGTATGAGGGCAGTGCGGGGGTATCAGTACCTGCATATGCTGTCTTCGGGCATGCAGAAGGAAACCGCCGAATGGAGGCTTGCTCATGGACTGGAGGCATTGAGCCTGCGATTCATGCTTCTGGCAGGTTCTGCAGATACGGGAAACGGAAAAACTTCGCAGGCAATTCCGGAAGAATGGGTCCGTGATCTGACCGTGCGGACAAGACGGAGCGGCGACTGGATCATCCCGTTCGGACAGTCCGGCAGGCAGCCGCTGAAGGAGTATTTCATTGACCGAAAGGTGGATCAGCCGTTCAGAGACCGGATTCCGCTCATCTGCAGAGGGCAGGAGGTTCTGGTCGTCTGCGGCATTGGTGCAGGGGGAGTACCCAAAAGGCCGGAACAGACGGACAGACCGTATGTATTGATTTCATGGCATGGTGACATGCCATGGCTGACCAAAGAAAAGGAGAAGTAGAGATCATGGAAAACAGGGGCAAATTGTATGAGGACATCCAGGAAATACTCGTGAGAAAAGAAGAAATCAGCAATGCAGTCAAAATGCTGGGTGAAATGATCACCAGGGATTATCAGGGCAAAGATCCTGTGATGGTATGCATTCTGAAAGGTGCTTCTGTCTTCTTTGTGGATTTGATTCGGGAGATTGATCTTCCGGTGACAATGGAGTTTATGCTGGTTTCCAGTTATGGCCACGGCACACAGTCAACCGGCAATGTGATGATCCGGAAGGACCTGGATATTGATGTGCATGGCAGGGATGTTATTCTTGTTGAAGACATTGTGGATACGGGTGTAACCTTGAACTTCCTTTCGAAAATCTTTGCTCAGCGCGGAGCTGCTTCGGTAAGAATTGCAACGCTTCTTGATAAACCAGCTCGCAGGAAAGTGGAATTGAAAGCAGATTATTTCTGTTTTACGATTCCGGATGAATTTGTGGTTGGATACGGCCTTGATTATGCGGAAATGTACCGCAATCTGCCGGATATTGGCGTGCTGAAACCGGAAATATACACGAAGTAACGGAACAAAAGGGCAGATTTGCATCGGAATAAGTGAAATGTTATAATCTCCGATTGTCCTATTCATTTTAATGGAAAAGGAAGTGAACTGTTTGAAAAGAAAGAATTTGGGCCTGGTCAGTTATGCAGTCACCCTGGGCCTGATTATCCTGATTGCTGTTCTTTTCAATTCAAATATGCCCCAGGCGGCCAGTAAGCGGATCGAGTATCCTGAGCTGCTCCGATTGATTGAGAAAGATGAGGTTGCCAAGGTGGCAATCCGGGGACAATCTCTTTGGGGTCTGAAAAGAAAGAGCAATGTACTTACTTCTTCTTTTCCTGCGCAGGATTATGATTTTGAGACAACAATCGGGGAAGATTTTCTTCTGACAGTTCGTCAGATTGCGGCAGGTGACAGCGGGAAGGATGTCAGCCAAGTTTCGGTTGCGGATCTGAAGTTTGATATACAATACCGTGAGCCTGAGAAAACCTCCTGGTGGGTCACTTTTCTGCCGTTTCTATTGGAACTCCTGATCTTTGGATTCATTATGTTCATGCTCTTACGGTCCAATGCGAGCGCTGGACGTGCAATGCATTTTGGTAAGAGCAATCCACATATTCAGACAGGCCATGAGTCGAAAATCACTTTTGCCGATGTGGCAGGCGCTGATGAGGAAAAAGAAGAACTCCAGGAGATGGTGGATTTCCTGAGAAACCCGCGTATCTATACTTCCCTGGGGGCTCGTATTCCAAAAGGTGTTCTTCTTGTGGGCCCTCCCGGCACTGGTAAGACACTGCTTGCCAAAGCAGTGGCAGGCGAGGCCGGTGTACCGTTTTTCTCGATTTCCGGTTCGGATTTCGTTGAAATGTATGTCGGTGTTGGTGCAAGTCGTGTGCGTGACCTGTTTGACCAGGCAAAACATGTAGCTCCCGCGATCATCTTTATTGACGAAATCGACGCTGTTGGGCGCCGCCGTGGTGCCGGTTTAGGCGGCGGACATGATGAAAGGGAGCAGACCCTGAATCAGCTGCTTGTCGAAATGGATGGCTTTGCAATCAATGAAGGCATTATCGTCATGGCAGCCACCAACCGGAAAGATATTCTTGACCCTGCTCTGATGCGTCCGGGACGTTTTGACAGACAGGTCACAGTGAATTACCCGGACCTGGAAGGCCGGGTTGCAATCCTTAAGGTTCATGCAAGAGGAAAGCCCCTCGCTGAGGATGTGGATTTTGAGAATCTTGCCAAGCGTTTCCCGTATGGGGCAGGTGCAGATCTTGAAAACGTTATGAATGAAGCGGCGATTCTGACTGCACGGGCCCGGAAAAAGCAGATTGATCAGCAGACACTGATTGATGCGATCGCGCGCGTGCAGATGGGACCGGAGAAACGAAGCCATAAAGTATCCGAAAAAGACCGGAGAATGGTGGCTGTACATGAAGCCGGCCATGCTGTGGTAGGGCATCTGCTCGAGGGGTGCGATGAAGTGCATCTCGTGACAATTGTTCCGCGCGGCAGAAGTGCAGGGCATACCCTTTCTCTTCCGTCGGAAGAACATGACAACATGAGTCGTTCCCAGCTCATCGATATGGTCGCTATGGCTCTTGGCGGACATGCTGCAGAGGAAGTTATCCTTGGGGAAATCTACACAGGATCCTCCTCCGATCTCCAGTCAGCCACGGAAATGTGCAGGCAGATGGTGACAAAGTACGGCATGAGCGACCAGATTGGCACCATGTATCTGGGCAGTGATCAGGAAGTCTTTGTTGGTATGGAGTTTGGCCAGAGCAGGGAATATTCTGAAAACATTGCTGCTCTGATCGATGCAGAAACCAAGAAGCTTCTGGACCTGTGCTATGAGCGCGCCAAGCAGGTCGTCCGTGAGCATGAAGAAGCTCTCCAGTCTCTTGTGAGTGTTCTGCTGAAGGAGCAGACTGTTGGCAGGAAAACGTTTGTGGCGATCATGGAAGGCAGGTTTGAAGATCAGTCTTTGGATGATGATCTGCCCAGAGAAGCACCGGTGATTCCTCAAGCAGAAAAAAAGCCTGCAGTTCAGGCCGAAGACCGTCCTGCCTTGCCAAGTGATTTTGTTCCGGAGGACAGTCTATGATGCTTCCG
>ONVN01000062.1 GCA_900321295.1 uncultured Eubacteriales bacterium | reverse complement strand
GAATGAACTGTATGTCTGGGATGACGGAGGAAGAAGCCTGGGACGCTGCAGGGAATGCGGTGCCTTTATTCTGCGGCAGTACTCCTCCTACCACGGCATGGAGAGCGACGGTCATTATACCGACTTCTTCCCGGTGGCGGATGCGGCAGAGGCAGATGGCCTGAACCGCCTGTATGACGGCTATGCCATCGAAAGGCATTTCTCCCACCGTTACCTCATGGAAACCAACGGGAATTACAGCTGGAGCTCCCACGCGGTCGAAGAACCGGAGACCTGATGCAGAAAACAGCAGGAGGTCCGGAGCATGAAACGAGTGGACCGGGTCTGGATTCTGCAGTCGGCAATCGACTACGTAACGGAAGGGCTCCTTCCGGAGGAACCCTTCGAGAACGAAGAACAGCGCAGCCGGTTTGAGACGGTCGTGAAGGATCTGAAAGAATACCTGGAGCAGGTCGGGCCGGAACAGTTCGCCCGGACAACCTTTGACGTCGGAGACGAGGACCTGTATGACGGGGAGGACGAAGAATAACCGCCACGGGAACTCTGTACCTCGTCTTCCCGGGAACGCAGAGAGGCCGTGAAATGCGTCTGCATTTCACGGCCTCACATGATGTTCCGGAATTATACATCATAGGTTTTGTCAATGGCCTTCAGCTCGCGGAAGGTATCGATCTCCACGATATCTTCCTCCAGGCATGCGCGGACTTCCACTGCATAGTGGTCTTTGCAGTAGTTCAGGGGAACCTGCTCCCAGTAGCGTTCCTTGCCGCCGGGAGAAGCATAGACGGAGGCAATATCCTGGGAGAGCTTGTGTCCGTCGGCATCGTTCCAGTAGGAAATGCCCACCATCTGCCAGATATCATCGCCTTCGCCGCCGACCATCTGCTGCTGGATGATACCGTCTTTGACCCGGAAGCACCAGTCATCCGTGCGCTGTTTGCGGATGGCGAGGAAATCGGAGGTATAATGATATTTCCGGATGATGGAGGGGTTGGAAACGAACAGGTCCGCTTCAAAGACATAGGCATTGGACAGCATGTAGCGGGCCACCATGGAAGAGCTGATGTTGTTGGCTTCGTTGTAGACCGGGTTTTCCAGGAAGCGGATCATGGGGTATTTGTACAGAAGCTGGTCAAACTGTTCCGCCAGATAGCCGCGGACGATATAGATTTCATTGATCCCGGCCTTCAGGCAGGCATCGATCAGGGTGTCAATGATGCGCATGCCGTGGACGCGGACAAGCGGCTTGGGCGTGTTAAAGGTAATGGGTACCAGACGGCTTCCGAAGCCTGCGGCAATGAAAATCGCGCGCTTGGCACGGTAGGGTTCCAGGGCGGCAATGCCGGCGTTGGTGATGCTGCCGTCCGATGCAAACTGGAGTTCGGAGAGTTCCTTCATGACCCGGTTGATGGTGCCCAGAGAGTATCCGGTGGCCTTTTCCAGCCCGCGCTGGGTCTGGGGTTCGTTGGAAGATGCGAGGACTTCCAGGAGATCAAACTGTTTTCTGGTCAGCTCTGTCATACCAATCTACCTCTCTATCTCCGTGAATCAGGCAGGATACCCTGCCGATTCGTATTTTCGGTTTTGGGAAGGGATTTCCGGATGTGTGTCCATGTATACACATGTGTGTGTCATCATATCGGCTTTTCATGAAAACGTCAACCGATTTTCCAAAAGGGAATTTCCCTTTGCATATCCTATGCATTCCGGTTCCTGCTGCGGCCCTTCTTTTTCCTCGGGGCATAGATGCAGAAGGCAGCATACAGGAGAACGCAGGCGGTCAGAAGGACGCTGACGCAGAGCCAGATGGGCGGACGCGGAAGCAGCAGACCCAGGGCATTGGCCAGAATATGGAACACAACGGGCCAGACCATGGAAGAGGAGAACCACAGGAGGCAGAACGCCATGAGGGAAAAACCAAAGGCACACAGCATCTGGATGCTGCGGGAATGACTCACGGCAAACAGAAGACTGCTCAGGAGGACGGTAAACCAGATGACGGCAGGTCTTTCCTTCCGGCAGGGTGCAAGCGGCAGGCCGCGGAAGACCCATTCCTCCGCCACCGGGCCCAGCAGCACCAGGTCCGTGATTCCGATGAACGTGTTCTCCGAAGGTGCCGTGGCAGGTATGTACCGGTTTCCGCACAGGATGATGCCCAGAAACAGGAGCAGAAGCCCTGTGGGAACCAGCGGATGAACCGGCTTGTGAAAATGAAAGGTGTTTTTCTTCTTCAAAAACCAGCGGCAGGCGGCTGCGCACCAGACAAGATCAAGGATTGCCGGGGCAAAAGGCACGGTGGTGACGCGGGGTAGAAGAAAACGCGAAAAGATAAACAGGCATGCAGTCAGAACGGGCATCAGAAAGCGATTTTCCTTCATAGGCTGCTTTTCCCCTTGTTTCTTCAATTGTTCAAGGATTTACATTCACGTGTTGATATTATACTCTTTTTTTCGGAAGAATTGTGCTTTCAGAAGGAAAAAGCCGCAAAAAAACAGCGGCGGGAGAATCGGAGAGCCGGGAGTGCAGGATCGATTGCTCCGGGACAAAACGGTATAATGATGACAGGAAAAAACCGGAGATACAGCTTTGTTGAGAAAACAGAAACGGCGCGGAATGCAGATCAAAACGGAAGCTGCGCCGTGGTCCCGGAATCCGGAAAATGAAGGACTCCGGGCAATGGAAGAAGGGAAGGGAGCTGCAAGCTATGAAGAAACATCTCATCCTGGCAATGGTTATTGCCTGTGTGCTGCTGATCACCTCAGCGGCCCTGGCGGATGCCTGGATCTGCCCGAAATGCGGACAGACCGGGAATACGGGCAATTTCTGCCCGAACTGTGCCACGGCCAGACCGAGCACCACCAAGTGGACCTGCCAGGTCTGCGGGGCAACCGGAAACACCGGCAACTACTGCCCGTACTGTGCCTCACCGAAAAACCCCACGCCCGCGGCCAGCTATGTGACCGCCAGCCTGAAAATGCGCGTTTCCACGCGGTCCGGCCCGTCCACCGGATATGACGAGCTCGGCACCTACTTCAACAACACCTGGCAGAATGAAAAGGTCAAGGTGTATTCCAAAGCCTACGGCAGCGGGGTATGGTGGCTGCAGATTGAGTTCCAGACCAAGAACGGCCCGATCCGCGCCTACACCGGTCTCAAACGCGTGAACGTGGACATCAACAAGATTCCCGAGGAGACCTGCCTCGGGTACGGCCAGATGAACCTGGCGGGGGACGTGCAGGGCTATTACGGCCCCGGCAAGAACTACCCGTACATCAAAAAGGTGATCCCGTGGAGCTCGGATGTGTCGATCTGGGCCTCCGAGAACAACTATTACCTGGTGGAATTCTATGATGCCTCCATGGGTGTCCAGCGGCGCGCATGGGTTCCGCGGGACTGGGTGTACGTCTACTGATCCTCCCGTCATGACAGAAACGAAGAGGTCTGAAACATGAAAACAGCGAAGAAACTGATCTCCGCCCTGCTGCTTCTGGGACTTCTGCTTCCGATGTGCAGCGCCATGGCGGACTGGAGCGGCTGGACCTGTCCCGTGTGCGGGAAAACCGGCAATACGCTCAATTTCTGCCCCGACTGTGCCGCGCCGCGTCCGGACGAACGCTGGGTTTGCCCGAAGTGCGGACAGACGGGGAACACCGGTAACTTCTGCGGCAACTGTGCGCATCCGCGTCCGTCCGCCTCTGCCGTTCCGGGACTGACCGAACGGTACGTACCGGTTCCGGTCAGCATGCCGCATCTCGAGGACAGCTCCAAGCGGCGTCAGTCACAGGCAGGCCCCTCCAGGCAGTATCCCGGCGCCGGTGCCTACAAGCCCTATAAAGTCCGGCATGTGGATGCATATTTTGTGGAGAACGGGTATGTGCTGGTGCATCTGGAGTACCAGACGGTGGAGGACCGTTTCCTTTATTTCCCGAAGTATGTGTTCGCCAGTCTGCGGAATGTGCCCGAAATCGATGCCCTCGAGGGCGTCCCGGGCATCACTCCGAAGGGCACCACGCCAAGCTGGGGACCGGGGGCCGGCTATACGACCTTTGAAAACTGGAGCACCTATTCCGGGGAGCCGGTCACGGTCTTCTTCCGCCAGAACGGGTATGTCTATGCGGAGTACAGTACCGGCGACGGCATGGTGCGCATGTGGCTTCCGGAGAACCG
>ONVN01000035.1 GCA_900321295.1 uncultured Eubacteriales bacterium | reverse complement strand
TGGCCGGAAGCAACCCATACTTCGCGGTTCATCAGGATCGCGCAGTCCAGGCCGGTGTTGTATTTGTTCTCCTGAACAAACTTCTGCCACCATGCGTTCTTCACGTTGTTTTTCAGTGCCACACCCAGGGGACCATAATCCCATGTATTGGCCAGTCCGCCGTAGATTTCGCTTCCTGGGAAAATAAAGCCGCGGTTCTTGCAAAGAGCCACCAGCTTGTCCATTGTCAGTTCAGCCATGTTGGCATCCTCCCATTTCAATATCGTGGGTATAATAGGCCAGAGCTTCCCCTTTGTCAAGCGGTATCGGGTCTGAGGCGGGATGGAAGAAGGCCGGAAAGGCGGTCTGCAGGCGGGAAGGAGAGGAAAAAACCAATCCGATGCTCCATATTTTATCGGACGCCGCGATGCGGAAAGCACAGAAACCCGGCTTGAAATTCTACAGAAACATAATATACCCCATAGATTACAAGCCGGAATTTACTTGAATTATCATTGAACTGATGTATAATTAAATGACAAGTATGACTGCAGATGACCAGGAGCAGAAGGTCGTGCAACAAGGAGTGACCGCATTGGGAATCGTGTACGGGAAGGCTGGCAGACATATTCCAAAAGCGAGACGGGAAGAGAAAGTCTGGCCCTATCTGTATGGATTTGAAGTCCTGCGGAAAGAAACCTATCCGGAAGCGGAAGCGCTGTGCCGTGACGGGCTGATTTTCGATGCAGTCGAGAATGACAAGGAACTGAAAAACAGGATGCCGGATGGATTTATCCACTGGTGCTGTTTTCAATTCAGGGAAGATCTCAAAGCTCTGACGGAGGCTCTGGAGGAAAAGGAAAACTGGTGGAACATTGCACAGGCGCGTGCAGAAGGCCAGAAGCTCGGTGAGATCGGAGAATGGTCCCATCTGACGAGTGAGCGTGTCCGCCAGATCTGCAATCTGCTGGTCAGCCGGACCGGCCAGAAGGGAGGAAAAGACCTTCTTGCCAAGATGGTTGCAGTCAATGGGTTTACGGACTGCCTGTCCGAGGAAGAGATGGAGAAAAACCTTGGGCGGCGCTCAAAAATGATGGTCTATCTTCTCACCAGTCTTCTGGAAAAAGATCCGGACTGGTATTACTGGCAGGATGCCCATGCCATCGTTCTGGAGGGTGGCCGTCAGACCGCGGAAAAAACCGCCGCGTATGTGGCAGCACTGGATGATGTGATCCCGCAGACTGTGCTTCCATCCGTCCGGGAAGAGGCCGGAAAGGCTGGATACTCTGCACGCCTTGTGGAACAAGCCATTGTTCATGGATATCAGTTTGACGGACACAACTATCATCGCGGGCCGATTCAGACGCAGGCAGTCTGTGAAGACATCATGCGCACCTGTTTCAGCAGCGGAATCTATATTTATGATGCAGATGCCCTGAAACAGTTCCGGGAGAAAGCCAGGGAAAAATATGGACCAAACTGCCCGGTCCCTGAAAACGATCATGCCATGACCGTCCTTCTCAACAGGATCTGCATGCTGCGAAACCGCGGCATCTACATTCCGGCCCGAAAGGGTGTGCTTCCGGAGGAACTGTTGGAACGCATCCGCCGGTATATGAAGGAAAACGGCCAGGTATCCTATATGTACAATACGCTGTATGGTGCGTTCCGCAGGGAGCTGCTTTCCTATGGCGTGGACAACCGGTATTATCTTCAGGGCATTCTCAAACAGGACCTGGGAGAAGGATATACCATCACCCGGGATTATGTGACTTCGGATCAGACGGACAAGCAGCTCAAGGATCCGGTGATCAGCTATATCCGGGATGCCGGAAGAATGGTGACCAAGGAAGAACTGGGCAGTGTATTCCATACTTCACCGTATCTGGCCTATAACTGTGCCCTGATGGACCGGCACATCATCAACTATTTCGGGCAGTATATGCATGTGGACAATCTTGGACTGACCGAGAAGGAAAAAAAGGACTTTCATAATGAAGTCGATGCACTGCTCCGTGACGGTGAACTGCATGAAACCAAAGAACTCCTCAGAATTCTCCGACGCAGGCAGCCTGTGCTTGTACAGAAGGCCCATCTGGATGCTCCTTATCCCGTCTTCTCCCTTGTGAATTCCCTTATGGGGGATGCATATGCGCTGAACCGGCCGTTTATGGCGCTGAAAGGTTCAGAAGGGGAGCGAAGGATGATCGAACTGAAAGGCGCTTCAGGGACACGCACCAAAAAGCATACAAGCATGCCCAAGCACCGTGTCACGGCAGGACCGGAAAAGATTCTGGAAGCCATCGAACAGGCCGGAAGCGGGGGTGTGACGCTTCAGGAACTCCACCGGATGTATCATGTGACCAAGAATTATATTACGAGTGTCTGCGAGGAACCGGGCATTGTTCGGATTGGCGACAGATATCTGTCTGCAGCAAAAATCCACGGACTTGATGAGGTAAAGGATATCATTTATGAGGTGATCGACCGGGAACTGAGCGAACATGGCGTGACACGCCGCGAACATATCTGCAGACTGATCCGGGACAGACTTCCTGGATTCTTTGAGGATAATCATCTTGATGAGCCGGATGCTCCGTTCTCTCTTACCCGGTATCTTTTCCAGAAACTGCATTACCGGGATGTGACCTGGTACTTTCACCCCCATAACCGGTCGATCAGCAGAAACAAGGAAGAAAGTGATATTACACTCATGGGGCAGGTGAAGGCATACTGCAGGCAGATTCGCCGTCCGGTGACGATGCAGGAACTGACAGAACGCCTCAAAACCCTTGGCTATAACACGGATAATCTGAAATACAACCTGCATCTGTGCGAAGACCCGTTCCTGCTGATCTGCGGACAGGATACCTATGTCCTGGAAGAACTGCTCGGAATCACGAAGGAATGGCTCGGAAAGGTAGGGGAGAAGCTCCCGGTACTGTTCGAGGAGAAAGGGGTGCTGGTCCCGTATCACTGGGTTACGGATGAATGGCTGTGCAGCCATCTTCCTCCGGTGCCGGCAGGTCTGATTCCATGGAACCGCTATCTTCTTCAGCAGCTGTGCTGCTTCTTTGCGGAACGGATCGGTGCGAGAACCATCCGGCCGATTGGCCCCTATGACTTCAACAGTCTGCACTCGTTTCTTGTTCCTTACGCTTCCACGGTACAGACGCCTTCGGATGCAGTCTGGATCTGGCTGGTTCAGCAGGGCTGTGGCGGAAAAACCTACAGAACGGAGGAACTGGTGCACCTGATTCAGAATGCGGACCTTCTCACGGAGGAAAACCTGAAGAGCGTGCGGCGGCTCAGCCGGGCACTGAACGACCCGCAGCATTTCAGGTGGAATGCTTCCGAGACAAAGGTCAGCATCCTTGAGAAGAACATCTGAAGGGGCAAAGTGTGGCACGGACAGAAAAAGGATCCCTCTGATCAAGAGAGATCCTTTTTCTGCACAAACAGCAGAGTCATGGGTCAGAGGGGGATGCCTGCCAGGCGGCATACAGTGTCTGCATCCATGCATAAACATCCATCCCATAGACCTGATGCAGCTGCTCTCTGGAGAAGACCGATTCCGGCGTACCCAGGGCAGCACAGGAACCGCCGTGCAGCAGCAGGACGGTGTCTGCGTATTTTCTTGCCAGCGCAAGGTCGTGAACAACACACAGAACGGCTTTGCCTGCTTGTTTTCGCCAGACATCAATCAGGGAGAAAATATCTTTCTGGTAAAGGAAGTCCAGATGATTGGCAGGCTCGTCCAGCAGGAGGATATCGGGATCTTGTGCAAAGACCTGGGCAAGAAAGGCCCGCTGCGTCTCACCCCCGGAAAGGGTCCGGAGCGTCTGATGTCGCAGGGCATCCATGCCGGTAAACTCCAGGGCCTGGCGGACCTGCTCATCGGAGGCGGAGGAACGTGAAAACGGATTCCGCCGGCTGGCATACCGCCCGAGGCGAACGATGTCTTCGACGGTATAATCGAAGCCTCCTCCGTTTCGCTGGAGAAGAACGCCGATACACCGGGCAATCTGCGGGGGAGACATGGACCGGATATCCCTGCCTTCGACTTCTACCCGTCCCTGGAACGGGAGGGCACCGGAGATGGCGGAGAGCAGGGTACTCTTTCCTGCACCATTCGGGCCGACCAGCATGAGAACGGACCCGGAATCGAGGGAAAAGGAGATGTTGTGGAGGATTTCCTTTTTCTGAAGGGTGACCGATACATCGGACACATTCAGCAGATGCTCCATATCATAACCTCCCTTTCCTGGAACGGTAAAAGATCAGCATAAAGATCACGGCCCCGACCAGGGAGGTCACAACACCGATAGGCAGCTCGATGGGACTGAGGACTGTGCGGCCTGCGAGATCGGCCAGCAAAAGGAAGACAGCCCCGCCATAGAGCGAAGAGGGCAGCAGCCGGTCGTGGTTGGGACCGAGAACCATGCGCAGCATATGCGGAACGACGAGACCGACAAAGGCGATGCTTCCGCCGATGGAAACACAGACACCGATTAGGACGGACACCGTGACCAGGACGATAAGCTTGACACGCCGGACATTGACTCCGATATGCAGGGCATTTTCTTCCGATATGGCGAAGGCGTTGAGCTCTTCCGCATGCAGGCGCAGGATCATATAACAGAACGCGAGTGCAAGGAAGAGAATGAGGGCCTGCGGATAGGTGCTTCCTGAAAGGGATCCCATCGTCCAGAAGGTAATGGAACGGATTCGCTCTCCGGCGAACGTGATGATCAGACTCATGATGCTGGAGGCAAACATGGAAAAGATGACCCCAATGAGAATGATGCTCGTGGTCTCAAGCGTCCTGTCCAGGAGGAAAGCAAAGGAAAGGATCAGGAGCAGGGAAAGAAAGGCAAAAAGCATGGCGGAGATCATGGTGGCACCATACCGGAGTCCGGGAATCTGGAGTCCGAGCGCGAGGGCCAGGACGGCACCAAGGGATGCACCGGCAGAAACGCCGAGCGTCGAACCGTCTGCCAGCGGATTCCGGAGAAGCCCCTGCATGGCACAGCCGCATACGGAGAGGGAAGCACCGACCAGGGCGACGCAGAGAACCCGGGGAAGACGAATGGAAAGGATAATGGAACCGAAAGTCGAAGTGATCGGAATTCCGGAAATCAGGTCATGAAGAATCCGGAGCGTTTCCGAGAGGGGAATGGCGACAGACCCTGCGCATACACACAGCAGCATGGTGAGAATCACTGCGCTGATCCAGAGGAGACGCAGAGGGAGAAAGGGACGCCTGTTCATGGGCACCTCACAAAAGACAAGGAGGGGAGCAGATGCTCCCCTCGGGTCAGTCAGGCAGCGGGCTCAAGGCTGGCTTCATGCTCCTGAACAAAATCAAACAGGGACTGGACAGCGTTCATCAGTCGGGGACCGGGCCGTGTGATTTCATTGTAATCTGCATTGAAAACCTGGCCGCTGGTGACAGCCTTCAGGTTTTCCCAGCCGGGACGGCTGGTGATCTCTTCCACAGGTGTGGGTCCCTCACCGAAATACATGGTGGTGGTGACAATGTAGTCAGGATTACGGGCAAGCACCTGCTCTTCCGAGATGGAAGCCCAGCCGTCAACATCGGCGAAGACGTTGGTCAGGCCGCACATACCGGCAAGCTCATCCATGAAGGTCCCTTTGCCGGCTGTCCACAGTCCCCACTGAAGGGGGCTGACTTCAAAGTACACCGTTTTTCCCGTTTCGACAGATGCTTCGGAAACGGCGGCAAAGGTGTCTTTCATGGAAGCAGTCAGAGTTTCGGCTTCCGCTGTTTTCCCGACGAGCGCGCCGATCATTTCAATGGCCTGATAAATGCCTTCGATATTCTGGGCATCTGAGACAACCACATGGATTCCGGCATTCTCCAGAGCTTCCACCTGTTCGGTGGTCTGGGCCATGGTGGCCATCAGCACAACCTGAGGTTCGAGCGCCTTGATCTGTTCAATGTTTGTTTCAGCACCGGACTGGACAGCAGGAAGCGCGAGAACGGCTTCAGGATAATCACAGTATTCCCCGCGGCCGACCAGAAGGTCTCCGGCTCCGAGGGCATACAGGATCTCACAGTCGGATGCGGTCAGTGCCACAATGCGGGTGGCGGGTTCTGTCAGCGTGATTTCACGGCCGGTCATATCGGTGACCGTTACCGCGGTTTCCGCGACAGCGCCTGTCATGGACAGCACCATGAGCAGGCCAAGGAACAGGGACATGCATTTGCGGAACATAGTGTTCCCTCCTATAAAAATAGTCGTGAACAAATGAATCAGCGAAGCAGTCACTGCTCCGGAGGAACACCATGCAGACATGAAGTCTGAACGGCAGGACCCACACCCAGGGGTTGTTCAATCGACGCAAACAGGTCTCCCGGCTTGGCTTCATTCTACTTGCACACCTTCCCGCATTTGTTAATGCAGTGGCTTCATCGTGCGTTTGTCAGCTTCACGGTTACTGGGATAGCCCGGAATTTTCATCCGTGTTCCCGTGACACAGCAGGGCTGTGCCGCACATCGCTGTGCAGATGCGTCGGCCATTCACTTGTCGAAAGAAAATTATACAGGGGGGACCGCATGGCGTCAATCCGGGAGACAACAGTTTGTCCGTCCTTTCACAGCAGGAGGAGAGAGAGGGGACCGGGGAGGGAAGCAATCCGCTCTGCGAGGCACAAAAAAAGGAAGATGAACGCGTCGGCGCTCATCTTCCTTTTGATTTCAGGAAATCAGTTTTCGGGCGTGAAAGCCATCAGTTCATTGACAGCATCCACAATGGCCGTGCTGGTGAGTGTGGCACCGGAAACAGTGTCAATGCCTTCGCCGAGGGAGAAAGGACCGGTTTTGCCCACAAACTGGCTGGTAAAGGCTTCTTCTCCGCAGAGCTGGCCGATGCCCGCTGTCTGCACGGAAGCGTCCACCGTGATGGTGGCAATGGTGCCGTCTTCAGCCTTTGTGAGGCTGACGAAAACGGGCAGCTGGCCGAAACCAGGCTTCCGGATGTTCAGGGTGCCGTCTTCGGCCACCTGAGGAAGCTCTTCGGGATTCGGTGTGGTTTCAACAACAGGTGCCTCGGTTGCAGGAACGGGTGTGGCAGGCACAGGCGTTGCAGGTGCTTCGGTCGCCGGGACCGGCGTTGCAGCGGGAATCGGGGTAACAGGTATCGGTGTGGCGGTGGCTTCCGGAACCGTGCCGAGCAGTTCATTGACTGCGTTGACGACAGCTGTGCTGGTCAGGGTCGCGCCGGCCAGTGCGTCAACATTTTCGCCAAGAATGAAGGGACCGGTCTTTCCGATGAACTGGCTTGTGAATTCCTCCCCGGAGCAGCGGTCACCGATACCGGCGGTCTGAACAGAAGCGTCCACGGTGAGACTGGTCACGTTTCCGTCTTCTGTCTTGGTCAGAGAAACGACCACGG
>ONVN01000125.1 GCA_900321295.1 uncultured Eubacteriales bacterium | reverse complement strand
TCGCCATTTTCCGGGTCCTGGTCCTTGCGGTAGATCACGCCTTCGCAGCGCCATGTACCCAGGTCGGATACCGGGGCGGACCAGCCCATGTAATCGCCCATGCAGTACACATCACCGCCGAAGAAGTCATGAGACCCGTACACATAGACCCGGTCACCGAACACATAGGGTTCTCCGTCCGGAATATATTCCCAGAACGGGAGATACGGATTCGTCAGCTGCTTCATATTTTCCAGCACAGAAACACCTCCACCCGGAGAGCATTCATGGAAGGTGCCCTCCGGTTCCGCCACTTCCGGAGCCTTGGGCTTTCCCTGCTCCGGCTTCGGCCATTTCTGTCTCAAAGATTTCTTCTGTCCACGGTCTTTTCCTTCTGCCAGCCGATCTTTTTTGGCAGAGTGAGGGTGTCCAGGACACCATTTTTCCGGCTTCCTGGCGGCATGCTTCAAAGTTTCTCCCGAACGGTTTCTATTTTCTTTCGCCTGGGGTATACTTGTCGGCATACTGACCGGAACGGTGGGATTGGACATGGTCTTCAAGTCGAAACGTTTCCCCGAACTGACAGCCACGGAACTTTATGAGATTCTGAAGGTGCGCTCCGCGATCTTTGTTGTGGAGCAGAACTGCCCCTATCAGGATATCGACGCCGTGGACTATCATTCGCTCCATCTCTTTTACGAAGAAGAAGGGACGGTCCTTGCCTACCTGCGGGCATACCGCCTGTCGGATGACACGGTACGGATCGGGCGGGTGCTGACGCTGCACCACGGAACCGGGCTCGGCGGGAAGCTTCTCAAAAAAGGCCTTGCTGAGGTCCGGGAGAAAATGCAGCCCCGGTATATCCTGATCGAGGCCCAATGCTATGCGGCCGGATTTTACTCCCGGGAGGGTTTCCGGGTCTGTTCGGAAGAATTTCTTGAGGATGGCATTCCGCATGTGCGGATGATTCTGGAAATGCAGGTAAATTGAATGAAGATCAGAAAATCAACAGAGCAGGATGTCCAGCGGATGCTGGAAATCTATGCCTACGCCCGTGACTTTATGGCCAGTCACGGGAACCCCCGTCAGTGGGGACCCAACCGCTGGCCCCCGGAAGCGCTGCTCCACGAGGATATTCGCAGCGGAAACAGCTATGTCTGCCTCAATGACCTGGATGAGGTCATCGGCACGTTCTTCTTTGTTTATGGAGAAGACATCGAGCCCACGTACCGGCAGATCACGGACGGCGGCTGGCAGGATCTGAGCCCCTATGGCGTGGTTCACCGGATTGCCGCGGACGGTTCGGAAAAGGGCATCGGTTCCTTTTGTGTGAACTGGGCCTATGCCCAGTGCGGACATCTGCGTATCGATACCCACGGTGACAATACCGTCATGCAGAATATGCTGAAAAAGCTGGGGTTTGTCCCCTGCGGAACCATCTATGTCCACGAAGACAACGACCCCAGAATCGCCTTTGAAAAATCGGAATCGGTTCATCTGTAACGGCATGGGGATTCCCGGTTCCAAGTACACCTTACCGCCGTTCTGTCCCTCCGGCTGCATGGCTTTTTCCCTGATGAAAAAACCGCAGCAGAAAACCTGCATGCGGCAGCCATCCTTCTTTGGGTCTGTTCAGCCGAAGTATGCCCTGTAGGCATCATATCCGGTGGAAACACTCTTCTCAGCATTGTAGCTCAGCAGCTCCGAGAAGGGTTTCAGGGACTGCGACGGGGCATATCCCATGGCCCGCAGCTCCCGGTATTTCCGGATGGTCTCTTCCCTTGAAGCGATCAGAATCCATTCAAACCGACGGTCTTCCGGCAGCTCAGGGTTTTCCTCATGGGCATGCAGGAGACCGTGTTTTTCGATGATCTGCTCCGCTTCTTCCGCGACCATCTCATAGTCTGTATGGGTCAGCGGCGGTGAAAGCGCCAGGTCCTTGCAGCCTCCGGCCACGCATTCACAGAAGGCTGTTACCATGCCCAGAATAAAAGAACGCTTATCCATATCTCCGCCTCCGTTTTTCAGATGAAAGCTCTTTGGTTCATTATAGCAGGGTCATGGCCGCCGCAGAAGAGGAAGTTTTCATTCCT
>ONVN01000346.1 GCA_900321295.1 uncultured Eubacteriales bacterium | reverse complement strand
GCTGCAAGTCCTGCCACAGCCCCGTCTCCGGAGGCCGTCGTCAGCTGACGGACCGCCTTTGTACGGCAGTCACCGGCGGCAAACACACCTTCCTGGCTGGTAAGGCAGTCTTCACCCGCCTGGATATATCCTGCGTCATCCAGTTCAACAAAACCTCTGTACAGTTCGGTCTGGGGCAACTGCCCGATGGCAATGAAGAGACCTTCCACCGGGAGCAGCTGTTCCTCCCCTGTGCTCAGCTTTCTCACGGTAATCCCTGTAAGAACACCGTCTGCATCCTGGAGTCCGGTCACTGTACTTGAAAGCAGGAATTCCACATTGGACTTTTCGCGAAGCCGCGCCACAAGCGCGTCCTCACCGCGGAAAGTATCCCTGCGGTGAATCAGGGTCACCCGGCTGCAAATGCCTGAGAGGAACAGCGCATCCGTCAGGGCGGTGCTGCCGCCTCCGAGCACAGCGACATGTGCATCCCTGTAAAACGCGCCGTCACAGACAGCACAGTAGGATACACCGCATCCCACAAGGTCGTCTTCCTTTTCAAGGCCCAGCTTCCGGTGGGAAGTTCCGACAGCCAGGATCAGGGCATGTCCGGTGACGCTGCCCGCATCGCTGCGCACCACATATCCTGCTTCCGTCTGTTCAACACCCAGCACCTCAGCATATTCGATGGTGACGCCGAAGCTCTCGGCCTGACGGGTCAGAGCCGCAGCATAATCCGCTCCGGAGATACCCGGAAGCCCCGGATAATTTTCAACTTTGGGGGAATATACGATCTGCCCGCCGGTACTCTCCTTCTCAAAAAGCGTCACGCTTTTTCCAGCCCGGCTGGCATAGAGGGCAGCGGTCAGTCCGGCCGTGCCCCCGCCAATCACGATAATATCTGTCATATCTCAGCTCGCATGATCGGCAATGTAGCGGCGCACAGCACCAAGGCCAACCATCTTGTCATTTCCTGCCACAAGGGTCGGTGCCTGGCGGATGCCCAGCTTTCCTGCCAGCTCTGCATTCTCTTCCGCAAGTACCTTCGTATATCCGATGCCGGCTTCCTGCAGAAGGATCTCGGCCTGACGGCAGTTCGGGCAGGTTCTCGTGGCAAAGAGCAACAGTTTGTCTTCCTGTGCAACCGTCACCGGGACAGCGGTCTCCTCCGGCGCGTTTTCCGTCTCCCGGACGGGGCCGGTATGGTTCAGGCGGGACCGTCCAATGTCATAGACGCGGCGGTCACGGAATTCCTGGGCCTTGCCATCGTTCCAGTTCTGCACCGGACGGTAATAACCGGTAATACGGCTGTACACTTCGGCCTTGTTTCCGCAGATCGGGCAGACATACTGTTCGCCGGCCAGATATCCATGGTCCTTGCACACGGAATAGGTGGGAGACAGCGTATAGTAAGGCAGCTTATAGTTCTCGGCAATCTTACGGACCAAGTTGGCTGCTGCTTTCCAGTCGGGCATCTTCTCACCCAGGAAGGCATGGAAGACGGTACCGGAGGTGTACAGGGTCTGCAGTTCATCCTGAATATCCAGCGCAGAGAAGATGTCCTCGGTATACCCCACGGGCAGGTGGCTCGAGTTGGTATAGTAGGGAGTGCCGTTCTCGTTGGCTGTGATGATATTGGGATACTGCTGCTTGTCATGCTTTGCGAAGCGGTAGGTGGTGGATTCAGCCGGGGTTGCCTCCAGGTTGTAGAGGTCACCATACTGCTCCTGGTAATCGCTCAGGCGGCCGCGCATATGATTCAGGACGTCCTTGGCAAACTCCTGGGCTTCCCGGTGGGTCAGGTCCATGCGGAGCCAGTTCGCGTTGAGCGCTGCCTCGTTCATGCCGACAAGACCGATGGTGGAGAAATGATTGCTGAACGTGCCGAGGTATCTCTTGGTGTAGGGATACAGGCCTTCATCCAGGAGCTTGGTAATGACGGTGCGCTTGGTCTTCAGAGAGCGTGCTGCGATATCCATGAGCTTGTCGAGACGCACGTAGAAGTCTCTCTCATCGCTGGCTTCATAGGCCAGACGCGGCAGGTTGATGGTGACAACACCGATGGAGCCCGTGGACTCGCCGGAACCGAAGAAGCCGCCGGACTTTTTCCGCAGTTCGCGCAGGTCAAGGCGCAGACGGCAGCACATGGAGCGCACATCGCTGGGTTCCATATCGGAATTGATATAGTTGGAGAAGTAGGGGGTGCCGTATTTTGCGGTCATCTCGAAGAGAAGCCGGTTGTTTTCAGTTTCGGACCAGTCGAAGTTCTGGGTGATGGAATAGGTCGGGATCGGATACT
>ONVN01000129.1 GCA_900321295.1 uncultured Eubacteriales bacterium | reverse complement strand
GTATGGAAAACCAGAAAATAGCGGCTGGTTTCTTCTTCATAATAGGCACTGCAGTGTCCGGGAGAACGGAAAGCCTGGACCATATTGTTGGTATCGCTTTCCGCCGGAGCGAACTTGTAGCCACCCATCAGTTTGACCCCATAGGGTTCGTAATCCACATCGTGGAAGAATGTGCCGCTGGCACCACCGCATCGGATCATCTCCTGACCGAGACTGTCCGTATACGGTCCATCCGGTTTTCTGGAACGGCATACACGGATGTTGTAGCCTCCGTTGCTGTCCAGTCCGCCAAAGGACAGGAAAAGATAGTAGTAACCTGTCTCCGGGCTGTAGAGAATATAGGGTGCTTCGATACGCGCATGGTTCTGGCCCAGCAGCTTGGTGCCATAGTTCTGGCCTTCCAGGGGAAAACCCGTCTTGGGGTCCATTTCCAGAATGAAAATCCCGCCGGAATAGCTGCCATAGACCATCCACATCCGCCCTTCCTGATCAAAGAAGGCGCAGGGATCCACCACGTTGGGATAATAATTTGCATTGTAACCGCTCATGCCGCTTTTCAGAAATACGCCCTGATCCTGAAAAGGTCCCTCCGGTCCTTCTGCAATGGAGAGACCCAAAGCAGACAAGGGACTGGAGCCTTCGCAGGTGCAGTAATACATAGCATACCGCCCATCAGGAAGCTGCTGGACATCCGGTGCCCAGAAGGTGTTCGTTTTGGCCCAGGACAGGGCTTCCTTCATCTGTTGCTGGACGTCTTCCACCAGCGTGCATCCGGCCTGGGCATCTTTGCTGATGGAGGTCCAGCTGATCAGATCCTCTGATTTTGCTGCGGCCATATGGCTGCCATAAATATAAAATGTGCCGTCCTCTGTCCGGATGATGGATGGATCATGCACGGAAACACTTTTATATTTCGGTGGCTTGACGATTTCTTCTGCTTCGGTATTCAATGTCTCAGCCAGCATGCAGGAACAAGATGTGTTCAGAAGGGTGGCGACCAGAATCAAAGTTCCAATTTGTTTTTTCATTCGGGAACACCTTTATTCGTCACTTGAATGTTTAATTTGGAAAAACACAAAATAATAAGTAATAATCCTAAGTGAAAGAATAATGGAACAATTGGCAAATGTCAATAGAAAAGAAACCAAATTATGATTTCTGTTCTATGTTTTGACAAAAAAACTCATGCCTTTTTTGCTGGCATGAGTTTTTTCCTATATTCTTGGAATTGATAGAAACTGGATTGTCATCCATCATAGACAAGTGGAATATGCTCAGATTCTGTTCATATGCGGAGAGCGTTTTGTGGAAAAGGAAGCTTTCCTCTTCCCGAAGGGAGATCAGTCCAGAGACGCATACATGGAGGCCATCAGTTTGGGAATGAAGCGGTAGTGGTCTCCCGGCAGATTGGTGGTGAGGTAGACACAGGTCAGGTTTTCCTTCGGGTCAACGCAGAACCAGTTTCCAAACGCTCCGTCCCATCCCCACTCACCGACCGAACCGTTGATGTCTGCCATTTCAGGATGGGTCATCACACGCACACCGAGACCGTAGCCATATCCGCGCTGCGTATCCCAGTCATGGGTGGCCTGCTGGGCAGGTGTCAGATGATCCATAGCAATCAGATCAATGGTTTTCCGTCCGAGAATGCGTGCATTCCCCAGCGTACCTCCGTGAAGCAGCATCTGGGCAAAACGGGAATAATCCCTGACGGTGGAGAAAAGACCGCCTCCGCCGCTTTCAAATTCCGGTTTCTCGGAAGGAATGGTGCGTTCGGAGGGCTTCATGCCGTCATGAATGTGATAGCGGACAGCAACCCGGCTCTGCTTTTCCTCCGGAACATAAAAGCCTGTATCGGTCATGTCCAGGGGATCGAAAATATGGGCTTTGAGGTAATCCCCAAGTGTCTGGCCGGAGAGAACTTCGATCACGGCACCGAGAATATCAATGGAAAAGCCATACATCCATTTTTCTCCTGGTTCAAAAGCCAGCGGCTGCTGACCGACCCAGTTGCAGTAATCCACCGTGGAAGGAAGCATGCCGCCTTCTTTCCGATGGCGTTCTTCTTTTTCGAGGCGGATTCTTGCAGCGGCTGTTTCCTTGCCTGGATAGGGAACGCCACTGGTCATGGTGAACAGCTGACGCATGGTCACATCGCCTTTGGCGGGAATGATCTCATAGGTTCCATCCGGTTTTTCCTTTGCGACGGTTGGCTTTCTGAAACCAGGGAGATATTCACGGACAGGATCCCAGAGCTTGAACAGCCCCTGCTCATACAGCTGCATGATGCCGGCTACTGTGATCACTTTCGACATGGAAGCGATGGCAAAAATGGTGTCTTCAGCCATGGGAACGCTGTTCTCACGGTTGGCATAACCATATTGTCCTTCAAAGCAGACTTCATCATTCCGCATAATTCTGGCGGCACATCCGGCAATCTCCCCGGAAGAAACAAAACGGCCGAGGGTGTCCTGCACAAGTTGCATCATCGCGTATTCATCCTTTCATGATCAATGGTTATGGAAAGTCAGTTTTTGTATGGGACTGGAAATAATCGTGCATTGCGGAGAATAGGAACCATTTTCCTTTCGAACTGCGCTGATCATAACAGAATAATGGTCTGAAATCAATGAATGAAAGAGAGGCGGACTGCAGGAGACTACGCATCCTTCGCGGGATGCAATCCTGCACGACCCGAAAGAAAAGGGCTGTGGATGATTCCACAGCCCGGATGGTTACGGACGGCATGCGAAGCAGAAAGGAGAAATGGCAGCTTACCGGTTATCAATCTTTTCCGGCATCATATCATGCCGGCTCAGACGTTCCCAGGCCACCTGTTCCCAGCGGGTTCCCGGTTTCCCGTAGTTGCAGTACGGGTCAATGGAAATACCGCCGCGGGGGAGAAAACGTCCCAGCACTTCGATGTATTTGGGCGAAAGAAGTACAATCAGATCTTTCATGATGACATTGACAACATCTTCGTGAAAATCACCATGATTGCGGAAGGAGAAAAGATAAAGCTTCAGCGATTTGCTCTCCACCAGTTTCTCATCCGGAACATAGGAAATGGTGATTTCCGCAAAATCGGGCTGCCCGGTGATCGGGCAGAGGCTGGTAAATTCCGGACAGTTGAATTTGACAAAATAATCATTGCCCGGATGACGGTTGGAAAAGGATTCAAGCACATCGGGATTGTATTCGGATTCGTACTTTACATTCCGGTTGCCAAGTTTGGTGAGTCCTTCTTTGGTTCTGTTTTCCATGATCATTCCTCCATCGGTCTGATTTTCCGCGCGGCGTAGATGAAAGGCGTATCCAGCAGCGCAACGATTGCTTTGAAGAAATAGGTTGTCAGCATGATGCTGAAAAACACGTGGGTCGGATAAGTTCCCCAGAAGGCAAGGGTTGTGAAAATAAGGGTATCCACAGCCTGGCTTGTGAGGGTGCTGAAATTGTTGCGTATCCAGAGGCCGGACTGACTGTTCCCGGTTTTGCGCCAGATAGAGTGATACAGAACAATGTCAATGCTCTGGCTGCAGATATAGCCTGCCAGACTGGCAAAGGAAATCCTGGGAACGAGCCCGAAGACAACCTGAAGGCTGGGATGGATATAATCATTGGCATTGGGCGTGAAGAGCAGGGTGAGCTGTGTGCCGATGGTCCAGAGAATGGTCACGGCAAGACCATATTTTACGGCTTTGCCCGCCTCTTTTTTTCCATACCGTTCACTGAGAATGTCGGTCACCAGAAAAGTCGAAGCATAAAGCACATTTCCGGCGGTGGTGGAAAGTCCGAAAATGTCCACGGTTTTGCAGACCTGGATATTGCCCAGAAGCGTGGAAAAGACAGCAAACACAAAGAGTCCGTTTTTTCCGAACAGTTTATACAGAACAAGCACGCTGCTCAGATAAAGGAGCACACTGGCGAGAAAAATCAGCTCGTTCATGCATTACGCCTCCTCATTTTCATAGGGAATCGGATCTTTCAGTCCGTTCAGCCGGAAGGCAAGCTTCCTGTCCCTGCATGTGCCGCAGACCCCGCAGGCTTTTGCATGGCCTTCGTAGCAGCTCCATGTCTGTTCAAAAGGAACCAGGAGTTCATGTCCGACAGCCACTACCTGGGCTTTTGGCTTGTCGATGAAGGGGGCGAGCACGGTAAGTGCATTTCCGCTGCCGAGATGGATGGCACGCGAAATGGCTTCATTGAAGGCTGCACTGGTATCCGGGTACGCATTGCCTGCTGCATCATCGGCGTGTGCGCCGTAATAGATGACTTCACACCCGTGACTCAGGGCAACAGATGCCGCAGAAGAAAGGAAAAGACCGTTGCGGAAGGGAACGTAGGTGCTGACAGGGGCACCCTTGGTTTTCTCGAGCTGTTCGGAATAATCGCCTGTGGGAATATTCTCCGCCGATCCTTCCAGAAGGGAGCATGAACTGCCCTTGAAGATTTCGCCAAGGTCCAGTGTTATCTGACGGACACCATAATAACGTGCAACACGGGCAGCTGCTTCCAGTTCCTTTTTATGCCGCTGGCCATAGTACACGGACAGGGCGAGCACCTCATCGGCCCCGTACTGATGGACGGCCATGGCAAGGCACACCGTGCTGTCAAGACCACCGCTGAATAAGACAAGTGCTTTCATTGCTTCTCCTTATGAAAAAATAGTCCTGCATATACAGGACTATCCTCTCAAGGCATGAAAAAACAGTCCCGGTTTTGTTTTACGACAGGAAGGTACAAATGAACTGTCGGTGCATATGCAGCAGGTGGATATATAGCATATCTGCGGGAAGAAGTCAAACATTTTCCTGCAGATCACAGGCGAGATGAAGGATTCTGCCATGGCCTTGCGGAAAAAGGCAGGACATCAGAGATACGCAGGCATTTTTCAGAGACAGAGTATTGACTCTTTCACGTCAGAACCATACAATGACTGAGTACTTATGCCGATATCAGCAGATTTCTGAAAAGACTGCTGCATGGAATTCCATCCAAGATTCTAGAAAATGAGGATATAATCGATGAAACTGATGAAAACCGAAGAGGCAGTCGGTCAGGTCCTTTGCCATGACATCACACAGATTATCAAGGGTGTAACCAAGGATGCGGTGTTCCGCAAAGGACATATCATCCGGGAAGAAGATATTCCTGTGCTCCTGTCGGTTGGCAAGGACCATATTTATATTTGGGAAAACAATGAGAACATGCTGCACGAGAATGATGCGGCACAGATTCTTTATGATATCAGTGCCGGCGAAAACATCCGCCCCTCGGGCATCAAGGAAGGGAAAATCGAACTGATTGCCGCCTGCAATGGCCTTCTGAAAATTGACCGGAGGAAACTGGTGGCTGTAAATTCGCTGGGCGAGATGATGATTGCCTCACGCCATGGGGATTTTCCGGTAAAAGAAGGGGACAAACTGGCAGGCACCCGGGTGATTCCCCTGGTGATCGAAAAGGAAAAGATGGAGAGAGCCAGGAAAGCAGCGGAGGAAGGCCCGATTTTTAACGTGCGTCCATTCCGGGCCCGCAGATACGGTGTTGTGACCACCGGGAACGAAGTGTTCCACGGACGGATCCAGGATACCTTTACACCCGTGATTCAGGCCAAACTGGCGGAATATGGGTGTGAGATGATGGGGCATGAGATCAGTGATGATGATCATGAGCGCATCACGGGCTGCATCCGGAAACTGCTGGAGGAAGGCGCTGAAATGGTTGTCTGTACAGGCGGCATGAGCGTCGATCCGGACGACAAGACCCCGCTTGCCATCAAAAACACGGGTGCGGAGATCGTTACCTATGGTGCACCTGTTCTTCCCGGTGCCATGTTCCTTCTGTCGTATTACGGCGAATCCAGGATTCCGGTTCTTGGACTTCCGGGGTGTGTGATGTATGCCGGAAGAACGATTTTTGATCTGGTTCTTCCCCGGCTGATTGCGGATGATCCGGTGACGGCACAAGACCTTGCACAGTACGGCGAAGGCGGCCTGTGTCTTGGCTGCAAACCATGTACCTTTCCAAACTGCGGATTTGGAAAATAAAATGAAAAGAAAGCGGTAAAACGGCATGAATGAACAACTGACACATTTTGATGCCGAGGGCAATGCAGTCATGGTGGATGTCACGGAAAAGCAGGAGACATCCCGGGAAGCTGTTGCAAAGGGGTATATCCAGGTTAGCGCAGATACGATGACGGCCATCCTGGAGGGCACGGCTCAAAAAGGCGATGTGCTTGGCGTTGCGCGCGTTGCAGGCATTATGGCAGCCAAGAAAACCAGTGATCTGATTCCGCTGTGCCATCCTCTGCCTCTGGGGACGGTCAGGGTGGATTTCCGCTGTGACGTCGAACAGCTGAAGGTGCACTGCGCATGTACTGCAAAGGTTACGGGGCAGACTGGCGTGGAGATGGAAGCACTGACGGGGGTTTCCGTTGCTCTGCTGACCGTCTATGATATGTGCAAGGCAATCGACAAGAAAATGGAGATTGGCGGAATTCATCTTGCACGCAAATCCGGAGGCAAAAGCGGTTTATTCATCAATGAACCCGATGGAGGAAATATCCGTGCTTGACCATTTCGGCAGAGAAATCGATTATCTCAGAATTTCGATTACAGACCGCTGCAACCTTCGCTGTATTTACTGCATGCCGGAAGACGGTGTTCCGGATATCCAGCATACCGATATTCTCTCCTATGAGGAAATCGTACGCATTGTACGTCAGGCGGCAGCATTGGGGATTCGTCATCTCCGGGTAACGGGTGGTGAGCCGATGGCCCGCAGGGGCTGTCTGGACCTTGTGCGAATGCTGCACGATATCCCGGGAATTGAAACGATTTCCATGACAACAAATGGCCTTCTCCTGGACGGCCGTATCCGGGAGGCTTGTGAAGCTGGTCTCAATGGAGTGAATCTGAGCCTCGACGCCCTGGACCCGGACCTTTACCGGAGCATTACCCGAGGCGGTGATGTTGAGAAAGCTCTGCGTGTTCTGGATGAAGCGCAGAAATTTGGCATGTCAGTGAAAATCAATGTGGTTCCGGTGCGGGGAGTGAACGAACAGGAACTGCCGAAACTGGCGGAGCTTGCAAAAAACAGTCCGGTATCCATACGCTTTATTGAGCTGATGCCGCTTGGCTGTGGAGCTTCGCTGCAGCCGATTCCGACGGAGGAAATCCGGAGGAAAATGGAAGAAGCATTTGGCAGCATGGAGGAAGACAGGAAACGGCGCGGATATGGCCCGGCGTATTACTTAAGGCCGGAAGGCTTTCAGGGAAGCATAGGTTTTATCAGCCCCCTGAGCCATGAATTCTGCGGACGGTGCAACAGAGTCCGCCTGACTGCCGACGGGCTTCTGAAACTGTGTCTGAATCACACATCCGGCGTGGACCTTCGTGCACTGATCCGGAACGGAGCGGATGATCTTCTGCTCCGGGAGACGCTCCGGACAGCGATTGAACGAAAGCCGGAACGCCATGGGTTCAATGAGCCGGTCGAAGACCGTGAGAGCCGGCATATGAACGAAATCGGTGGATAAATGCATCCATGCGCCTGATTGTGATACAGGTGCCTGGTCTTTCATCAAGAAGAAAACAAAGCGGGGTGTTACGATGAAAACGGAGAATCGTACCATGCAGCGTCCCTGGCAGGCAGCGGTTATTACGCTGAGTGATAAAGGGGCAGCCGGACTGCGGGAAGACAAGAGCGGCCCAGCCATTGTTGAGCGTCTGAAAGCCGATGGATATGAGGTTGTGGAAGCAATTCTGCTCCCGGATGATCAGGAAAAGCTTGCCTCCGAGCTGATCCGGCTTTGTGATCAGCTCCAGCTTGATCTGATCCTGACGACCGGTGGAACCGGATTCGGCCCAAGGGATACGACCCCTGAAGCAACTCTGAGCGTAATGACCCGCAATGCCCCGGGCATTGCAGAAGCCATACGGGCGGCGTCTCTCGCGATCACGAAGCATGCGATGCTTTCGCGTGCCGTGTCTGTCATCCGCGGAAAGACGCTGATTATCAATCTCCCTGGAAGTCCCAAAGCATGTATGGAGAGCATGGATGTTTTTATGGATGCGATTCCGCATGCCATGGGACTGCTCCGTGATGAGGTGCGCGACTGCGCGCAGACCTGACGAACGTAAGGTGTGGAGATTCAATCCTTCCGATCCTTCGGCATGTAAATCCATGCCAGGATATAGAAAGTCCCTGAAAGATGGGATGCTTAAGGAGGGTGTTTGATCATGAACACCAGAAAAACCATTGCCCTGCTGACAGCGCTGGCGCTTGCGCTGACAGCCTTCTGTGCTCCGGTCATGGCGGAGAACAGCACGGAACTCATTGTTTTCGCTGCTGCCTCCATGACAGAGACACTGACAGAACTGAAGAACGTGTATGAGTCTGCAAACCCAGGCGTCTCCATTGTTCTGTCCTTTGAATCGTCCGGCACGCTGAAGACACAGATTCAGGAAGGTGCGGAGTGCGACATCTTCATTTCTGCCGGACAGAAGCAGATGAATCAGCTGGATAAGGCGGCGGATCCATCCGTGAATACCGAAGGCCTCGACTTTGTTCTGGAAGGTTCCCGCATCAATCTTCTGGAGAACAAGGTTGCACTGGTTGTGCCCGAAGGCAACCCCAAGGGGATTGAATCCTTCACTCAGCTTGCAGAAATGCTGAAAGCCGGCACCGTCTTCATGGCCATGGGAAACAGTGATGTTCCGGTGGGCCAGTATACCCAGAAAATCCTGGCATATTTTGAGTTGGATGAGAAGGAACTGGCCAATGCCGGTGTGCTGACCTATGGCACGAATGTCAAGGAAGTGACAACACAGGTGAAGGCTGCTTCCGTGGACTGCGGTGTTGTGTACGGCACGGATGCCTATTCCGCCGGCCTTGATGTGATGGATACGGCAACAGCAGAAATGTGCGGCCAGGTGATCTATCCTGCCGCGGTGTTGAAAGGAAGCAAAAATCCCGAAGCTGCCCAGGCTTTCCTGACCTGGCTGACCGGGGAAGAGGCTTCTGCTGTTTTCTCTTCCGTCGGCTTCTCGCCTGTTCCTCAGAAATAATCTTTCGGTTCAGTGCCCCGCCGGGCTGATTGTTTCCTGGCGGGGCTTTCCGGAAAAACGGAGTTACAAGCATGCTTGAATATCTGTCAACGGTCAGCCTGTTTCCTCTGTGGAACTCGCTGCGAATTGCAGCGATTGCAGGAGTGCTGGTCTTTTTTACGGGCATCCTCTGTGCCTATTATGTTGCCCGGCTTCCAAGGGTCATCAAGGGAATTCTGGATGTTATCCTGACCCTGCCCATGGTGCTTCCGCCAACGGTCTGCGGGTACTTTCTGCTGCTGGTTTTTGGCGCGAAACGTCCGCTGGGTCTTTTTCTGCAGCAGTTCGGAATCCGGTTTGTGATGACCTGGTATGGCGGTGTTCTTTCAGCCTTCGTGGTGGCATTTCCGCTGATGTACCGCACGGCCAGAGGTGCCTTCGAAAGCTTTGATGAAACACTGGCCTATTCAGGCCAGACCCTTGGACTTTCCAATACCTATATTTTCTGGCGGATCCGTATGCCTGCATGCCGTCAGGGCATTTTGGCAGGCATCGTTCTTGCCTTTGCAAGGGCATTGGGTGAATATGGTGCGACGTCCATGCTGATCGGGTATACCCCCGGACGGACGGCCACGATTTCGACAACGGTCTACCAGCTCTGGCGTACCAACGATGATATGGGAGCCTTCTTCTGGGTTCTTGTGAACCTGATCATCAGTGCCGCGGTTCTTCTGACCGTCAATCTCCTGGAGCGCAGGCAGAAAAAGGCGGTGAAGGCATGAAGCTGATCGTCGACATCGAGAAACAGATGGGGGATTTTCGTCTTCGGACGGCCTTTGATGCGGAGACCGGGATTACCGGTCTCCTCGGAGCTTCCGGCTGCGGCAAAAGCATCACGCTCAAGTGCATTGCCGGTATTGAACGGCCTGACTCCGGCCACATTGAGCTGGATGGTGTAACACTGTTTGACAGGAAGCGTGGAATCGACCTTCCGCCACAGAGGCGCCGGGTAGGATACCTGTTTCAGAACTATGCGCTTTTTCCCAATATGACGGTCCGTCAGAACATTCTGTGCGGTCTGCACGGAGAAAAGGACCGTGTGCTGAAATACGAAAAACTGGAAGAAATAATCCACATGCTTTCGCTGGAAGGGCTGGAGAACCATAAACCGCACCAGCTTTCCGGCGGACAGCAGCAGCGCACAGCGCTGGCGAGAATCCTGGTTTCCCGTCCGCATCTTCTGATGCTGGACGAGCCGTTCTCTGCGCTGGACAGTTACCTCCGTCTGCGCCTGCAGCTGGAGATGCGGGAAACGCTTGCCGCTTTTGAAGGTCCCGTCCTGATGGTGACCCATGACCGGGATGAAGCCTATCGGATGTGCGACCGGATTGCGGTCATGGAGGACGGCTGGGCAGATGCCCCCAGCCCCACTAAAGAACTCTTTGCAAATCCTGAAAGCGTGTTCGCAGCTGTGGTGACGGGCTGCAAAAATATCGCATCTGCCCGAAAAGTGGGGGATTATGAAATTGAGGTCCCTGACTGGGGAATTCGACTGACGTCTTCACGTCTTCTGCGCGATGATCTCTGCGGGGTGGGTATCCGTGCACACTATTTTCATCCGCGCAGTGACCGGAACCGGTTTCCCGTTGTCTTTGTCCGGGAAATGGAAGAACCGTTTGAATGGGTGATTCAGTTCCGGATTCCCGGACAGAAGGAGGGGACGGAGGACTTGTGGTGGCGTCTTCCAAAGGACCGGAGACCGCAGCGGATGCCGGATGAGCTGGGTATCGCACCGGATAATGTCCTTCCTCTTTACCCTATGAAAAAACATCATTGACAAAAATAAAGGAGATTGGTCAGATGAAAATCAGTGCCAGGAATCAGTTTAAGGGCACAATCGTCGGAATTGACGAGGGTGCTGTCAACGGTATTGTAAAAATTGATATTGGAGCAGGGAATATTGTCAGTGCGACAATTTCCATGGCATCCATTCGTGAATTGGGACTGAAGGTCGGCGGAGAAGCCTATGCGGTGGTCAAGGCAACGTCCGTCATGGTTGCCGTGGACGACTGACAAAAGAAAAACAGCGTGCATCCGTTGCGATGCACGCTGGACATTTTCCTGTACAGTATGGTCAGGGACAGAGTCCTGGATCCTCTTGAAACCAGGAAAGGATTTCTTTCTTCTGCTCTTCCGTCAGGCGCACTTCCTCTCCTCCGATGGTCACTGTGACAGCCTGCTTTCCGTGATGGGTGCAGCCGGCAGCGCAGAACAATGCATTTCTCTGTGTCAGACCATCGTCCAGTGGCTGGTCAAGTGCTTCTGTAACTGCTGTGTCCGGAAGGCGCGTATCCAGATAACGGAGAAGATCTTCTGCCTGGGTCAGAGGATCAAAGACAGGATGCGGGAGTGCATGAGTGTCCGTATATGCGATGCGCCCCACGTAAGCAAGCGTGTGTTCATTGGTGCGTTCCAGTGCATCGGCTTCTTCCCGTGCTGCGACCAGCCGGGGCAGAGGCGACTGGGCATCTCCTTCCAGAAGAACCCAGTCCATGCCTTCAAAATGCCGGAGTATGCGGGAAACCGGAAGACGCTCCGGATGAATGAACGAAGTTTCACGTTTGCCGCGCGCACAGACCAGGCTGGCTCCGGCCAGCATATGCCGGCGGGTATTGGTTCCTTTCTGATCAATGGAGAAGGCAGGACAGCCGATGCTCTTGCAGGTTCCGACGGTTTCTCCGCGTGCGCGGATGGCTTTGATCAGCTGTGTGACGGTTGTTGTTTTTCCGGATCCCCTTACACCGATCAGTGTAACAATCTTCATGCCTCTTCCTCCTGATCCATTCCGGTCTGAAAGGATTATACCTGTGAACCCATTTGCTGTAAAGAACAAGGAGGCCTTCTATGCAAACCCCTGAGAGTGCCCTGGAACTGCTGCTTAAGCACGCGCTGCCTGTCAGCAGAACAGAGACCGTTGCCCTGGAAAAAGCCCTTGGCCGTGTTTTGTCGGAGGACATCGTTTCTCCGATGCCGGTACCTCCCTTTGACCGTTCGCCGCTGGACGGATATGCGCTGTGCAGTGCAGATATTGCCACTGCCTCAAGGGAACATCCGGTTCATCTGCGGGTGATCGGGGAAGCCGATGCAGGCTGTACTGAGCATTTTACCCTTACCAGAGGGGAAGCGCTCCGCATCATGACCGGCGCCCCTGTGCCGGCGTGCTGCGACTGCGTCATACGGCAGGAAGATACCGATGAAGGTATGGAGCAGGTGGAAATCTATGTATCGGTCGCTTCCGGAATGAATGTGGTACGCGCTGGTGAGGATGTCACGCAAGGGGCTGTTCTTCTCAGAAAAGGCACCCGCCTGGGCAGTGCGGCATTGGGTGTTCTGGCAAGCATTGGCAGTACGGCAGTTCCGGTGTATGACAGGCCGCATGTGGTGCTGCTTTGCACCGGCGATGAGCTGGTCCAGCCCGGAGAGGAGCTGGTCTATGGAAAGATCTATGATTCCAGCCGCACAAACCTTACGGCACGCCTTCGGGAGCTGGGCTGTCATGTCATTCTCTGCCCGAGCGTACCGGATGACCCGGAGTACGCTGCTGCCGCAATCCGGGCAAACCTGCCGGAAGCTGACCTGGTTCTGACAACCGGAGGGGTATCGGTTGGAAAAAAGGATATCATGCATCAGGTTCTTCCGCTGCTCGGGGCGGAACGTCTTTTCTGGAAGGTGGCCATGAAACCGGGCAGCCCGCTTCTCTGCGGCCTGGTGGAGAAAAAGCTCATGATCTGCCTGTCCGGGAATCCGTTTGCTGCACTGGCAGGATTTGAGCTTTTTGCCAAACCGGTACTGCAGATTCTTGCCGGATGCACAGAACCCGTTAACCGCCGAATGAAAGCGGTTCTGCGCGGCAGCTTCCGGAAGGGGAGTCCCCAGAGACGCATGATCCGGGGAACTGTCTGGGCCGGAGAAGTCTCACCGACACCCGGCATGCAGACCAATGGTGCCCTTTCGGCCATGATTGGCTGCAACTGTCTGATTGACATTCCGGCAGGAACAGGTCCTCTGGAAGAGGGAAGCATGGTGGAAGTAGTGATTCTTTAAGCAGATATCTCCGATGAAAACGATCCCCGATCATGGTCTGGCCATGCCGGGGATCGTTTCGTTTCTGTGGTCATAAAAAGAGGATGGGACTGCACCATAGTATTCCGGAGGGGTGCCGGGGGTGCAGAGAATACATCCTGCAGAAGAAGCAAATTCCACGGCAAGGCTTCCGATGGCTTTTCGTGTACATAGGACAGGAATGCCGGCACGGACTGCTTTCCGGACAATTTCCAGACTGATCCGTCCGCTCGTGCAGAGGATACACCGGGAAAAATCCATTCCTTGTTCCATGGCAAGGCCGACTGCGGTATCAAGGGCATGGTGACGGCTGATATCGCTGGCAGTCACCTGGGTGGTTCCGTCCCAGAGGAGTACTATGTGCTGACCTGCAGCGTGTGGCACATGATCCAGCGCAGCGCACAAGGGATCCAGTCTTTCATTGGAGCACGGACAGGAAGAAGGGTTCAGGCTGGGCTGCGGCTTTTCCATGGGCAGGACAGCCGTCTGAACAGACCAATGCGGGGAGGGGGTGGACCGGAGGTCCACCTTCAGAATGTCCGCGGGGCTTTGCACAACACCTTCGGTGAGCAGATGCCCGCGGATCAGGGCTGCACCATGGCCGGGCGAACAGAGCAGCGGGGACTGTGAAACGCCGTTGAGGCTCCATGAGAGTAGGGCTTCTTGCATGACAGGCATACAGGATCATCTCCGCAGATAGAATACATGCAGGAAGAAAAATCCTTTGCCGGATTCTGCAGACAGCCTATGAATCCGGCAAAGGAAAAAGACAAAAACCAGGAACAAGGAAGGTTTTATTCATCACCTTCCTGCGCTTCGGCACCATTGGCCAGCGCGCGGGCATACTTTTCACTCATGAGATCACTGGAGTAGAGATACGGTTCGCCATTGATGGCAGCAGTACATTCACAGATATCCTTGTATTCTTCGCTGTCCTTCATCTGTGCAAGGATGGCCCGCATGGTCTCGCGGTTGAGGAAGAAGGGCTGACGCGCAAAGTAATAGAGAGGTGTCGGGGTAGGAAATGCCTTGCAATTGAAACGGACCATTTCGGCAACCGTTTTGCAGTCATCCTTTTCAGTGGTCAGAACGGCAATCTTGGCGTAATTGTGCGCCATGGTTTCCTCGCAATAGTAGTAGGTATCCTTCTGTCCCTTTACCTTGAAGATGTCTGAACAGGTTGGATCTGCTTCCATTTCTGCAAGCAATGCTTCCACATCTTCCTCATCCTTGGCAAACATGGCCTTCGGGGTGATCAGTCCGCTTTGGCTTCGTTCACGGATAAAATCAGCCAGCAGCTGGGCCTTGGTTTTTTCAGGTTCCTGTTTCGTTTCACTGCCCGGACCGGGGTCAGGCTCCGAAGGCGGGAAAGGATCGTCGACCTCAGGGAGCGTCTGAAGAAAGTCAAGAAGATCGGGTTTGCCTTCCTGCGGAACTGTTCCCTCTGCAGAAGCGGTGGTTGCAGATGCTGCAGCTTCTTCCTCCTTATGCATGGCGGGATCAAGGGCGTCACTGAATTCGCCCGGGATTTCACTGGGCTTCAGTTCGACCTCTTTGGCAAAACCGGGCTTACGGCGTCCGAAAAGAGCCATAGAGCATCCTCCTTTGGGAATGGATTATACAAAGAAACACCTGCATGGCCTGCCATGCAGGTGTTTTCTGTCAGATTAGATCAGGCCGAGTTCTTCCAGCTTGTCTGCGCAATCGCCGAGATCAAACTTCTCGAGCGTTTCGCGGGTAGGAATACCGGTTTCCTTGTTCCAACCCATGGCGTCATACCACATATCAAGGGACTTCTCCCAGTCTTCGCGGTCGAGCTTGACGGTGCCTTCTTCAAACGGCTTGAAGTCGGGCTCTTTGTCGAAGACCCAGTCCGAAACGCGGTCATGATCCTTGCGGAGGTTGGTGCTGTCAAGATTCAGCTTGAAGCTGACGGCCGTCATAACACGGAGCAGCTGGGAAATGCGCTCAGAGTCACGCTCCTGATCTTCGCGGGTATACTCTTCACCGAGAACGGCGGTCATATACTTTGCATCCAGATCCAGGTCGCCGATATACTGGCGTTTCTTGCTCGTGGCAATGGTCATCGGGTACATCCAGTTGCACAGGGTGGCGGAGTCATGCCACTGCTTGCCGATGAATGCCCACTTGGCCAGCTTGATCTTG
>ONVN01000306.1 GCA_900321295.1 uncultured Eubacteriales bacterium | reverse complement strand
GGTGTTATATTTGACAGAACTGAACAAATAATCAGGGACAGAAAAGTAAATTCATCCGACCCTTTGTATGATTATTTGCCCAACATGAAATATATCTGTGATTCAATAAGATTGGAACACAAATTTCTACAATGCCTGCTTCTGTCTTCTCGATTGACGGAGAATGATAAAATTCTCTATCTTCATTCCTTTGAAGAGCATTGCTCGAGGAACAAAGTGCCTGTTCGTCCAGGAAGACATTATAAGCGTTGGCACAGATGGATGAAGAGTGCCCCCTCAGTTAAATTCCGCATCGATGACAGACGTAATCCTCCGATAAGAAAATGCTTTAATACCAACGGATATTTAACTGTCCAACATGTTTGACCATTTACCCGGTTGTCGCTGTTGATACTAACTCAGTTGTAGTATAGGTTTCTGTTTTTAAAATATGCAATTAAATTGACAGGGGATTTTTGCGCTTTTTTGCATTGAAAAACCAGTTCGCCACTTTGTCGCGAACTGGTTGATGCCATTGAGAGCTTGAATGCTCTCTTTTTTTGTTGCTTTTTATCGTTCTTCCCTGAAATATGGGAGTCCAAGGCTCTGCGGTGGCTGATCCTCACGCTTCTTGCGCATGCTGGTCAGAATCAGAACAATAATTGTCACCACATAAGGAAGCATCTTATACAGTTCCTTGACTGCCAGGTTCATGCCGCTGGGAATATACATATGCAGAATATACAGACCACCGAACAGAATCGATGAAAATACGCCAACATTGGGACGCCAGATCGTAAAGATAACCAGAGCAATTGCCAGCCATCCACGGTCACCGAATGCATTGTTTGACCAGACACCACTGGCATAGTCCATTACATAGTAAAGACCGCCAAGCCCTGCAATCATACATCCCAGACAGGTGGCAACATACTTGTATTTCTTGACGTTGATGCCGGCCGCATCCGCAGTCGCAGGGCTTTCACCGACACTCCTCAGATGCAGTCCGATTCTCGTATGGCTGAGCACATACGCAGCAATCAATGAGATAATCACTGCAGTATATGCAAGAAAGCCATACGACAGAAAAATTTTCCCAAACCATCCCAGAGAGTCCGCAAACGGAAGTGATGCGTGGAAATATGAACTGGTTGTGCTCAGGGCGATCGAGGGCACTGCACTTCCGGACAGTTTGATGAGCGAACCACCAAAGAAATTACCGAGGCCCACGCCAAAGGTTGTCATTGCCAGACCGGTTACATTCTGATTTGCCCGCAGATTGACCGTCAGGAAGCAGTAGATCAAGCCCATGATCAGAGAACCCAGAAGGCATGAAAGAAGAGGGATCAGTACTGCCATCACAGGAACAATGTCCGCTTTGGACGGAACGGATTGTTCATACAGAAATGCACCAATTACGCCACAGATGCCGCCCGTGTACATAACACCGGGAATGCCAAGATTCAGATTGCCTGCTTTTTCAGAAAGAGTTTCACCGGTCGAGCCAAACAGAAGAGGAATTCCCTGAACCACTGCACGCGGAATAAAGGATACAATATCAAACATGCAGTTTTCCCTCCCTTTCTCCAGGCTTTCTGAAATGGACATGATACATGATAAAGAATTCGCTGCCGATGATAAAGAAGAGAATAATGCCTGTCAGAATATCTGAATACGACTGATTCAGTCCGAATTTTGTGGAGATTTCTCCCGCACCGCGTTCCAGAACAACGAGCAGCATACTGATCATGATCATCCAGAACGGGCTGAACTTGGCAAGCCAGGAAACCATGACAGCGGTAAACCCTCGTCCATTCACGAGTGTCGTCGTCAGGGTATGGTTTGTCGATCCCACAAGGAGAAAACCGGCTATGCCACAGATTGCACCAGAGAGAATCATCGTCCGGATGATGACGCGTTCCACCTTGATGCCGACATAATGGGCCGTTTTCACACTCTCACCGACAACAGAAATCTCAAATCCATGTTTAGAGTAACGAAGATAGAGATGCATCGCCAGGCAGATCAGGCCAACAACAATCACGTTCAGCATGTAACGCTGTCCGCCGATCACAGGGAGCCATCCCAGTTCCGTCCGCTGATTGATAATGCCAATCTGTCCGGAACCTTTAGGGGATTCCCACACAACACAGAAGAATGCAACAAGCTGTGTTGCGATATAGTTCATCATCAGGGTAAACAGCGTTTCGTTGGTGCCCCATTTCGCCTTGAACACTGCAGGAATCAGTCCCCAGACTGCACCTGCCAGCATACTTGCCACCGCCATGCATACGATAATTGCCCAGTTCGGGAGGCTGTCCCGCAGAAGAATCATGCATGCCGCAGACGCAAGGCAGGCAATCAATGTCTGTCCTTCTGCACCAATGTTCCAGAATTTCATTCGGAAAGCCGGTGTCACTGCAAGAGAAACACACAGAAGCATCGCAGTATTCTGGAGCATTACCCAGATTTTTCTGGTGCTGCCAAAGGATCCATTGATAATGGAAGACAATAGATTCAAAGGATTTTCACCGGTCATGACCAATGTCAGGATGCCGCATGCCGCCAACGCCAGCAACAGGGCAACTGCATGCACCACCAGCGGAAACCAGATCGGAATGTTCACCCGCTTGGTAATATGGATCAGAGGTTCACGCTTTTTCTTCGTCACGTTCCGTTCCTCCAATATGTGTCATCATCATGCCGACCTGGGACTTAATGGCATTCCTTCCGGGAAGAATACCACTGACTTTGCCTCCGCACAGAACAAGAATTCTGTCCGCAAGCTCCAGCAGAACATCAAGATCCTCTCCGACATAAATAACGGCTACGCCTTGTTTTTTCTGTTCATTGATCAGATGATAGATTGTATAGGAAGAATTGATATCCAATCCACGCACAGCGTAGGCTGTCAACAATACGGTTGGTGCTGTTGTGATTTCACGTCCCACCAGCACCTTCTGAACATTGCCGCCAGACAAACGTCTGACTGGTGTCGAGAGACTGGGGGTTGCAACTTCCAGCTCACCCACGACCTTTTCTGCAACCTGATGCGGAGCCTTTCGGTCAGTAAACGCACTGTGTCCTGAGCGGAAGGAGCGGAGCATCATATTGTCATTGATATCCATACTTCCAACCAGTCCCATGCCCAGACGGTCCTCCGGGACGAATGAAAGGGCCACACCCATATCCTGAATGGCCAACGGATCCTTCCCGATGAGTTCCTCGCGTTCCCCATCATCTGTCACATAGGCAATGCTGGATCCCGGCTCCGTCACCTGAAGCCCAGCAATTGCCTCCAGCAGTTCCTTCTGACCGCATCCGGAAATTCCTGCCACACCGAGGATTTCTCCGGAATAAGCCGTGAACGATACATGGTCCAGTTTGACAATTCCTTCCTCATCAAGAACTGTCAGATCCTTGACTTCAATGCGCGGCTTTGGTGCAACCGGCTCAGGACGCTCAATATTGAGGGCAACCGTGTGACCAACCATCATATTGGTCATTTCCTGTGCATTGGTATCTTTTGTCATTTTCTCCCCAATATACTGACCCTTGCGCAGAATGGCCACCCGGTCAGAAATTGCTTCTACCTCATGCATTTTATGCGTGATAATGACAATGGCCTTCCCGCTGTCCCTCATGTTTTTGAGGACTGTGAACAGTTTATCGGTCTCCTGAGGCGTAAGAACAGCGGTCGGTTCATCCAGGATTAGAATATCTGCGCCGCGATAGAGTACTTTGACAATTTCAACAGTCTGCTTCTGTGAAACAGACATGTCGTATATTTTCTGATTGGGATCAACTTCAAATCCATAGGCATCACAGATTTCACGGATTTTTTTCGCTGCCTGCTTCAGATTCAGTTTTCCCTCCAGGCCAAGTTCAATATTCTCTGCTGCAGTTAAGACATCCACCAGCTTAAAGTGCTGGTGAATCATGCCGATTCCCAGATTGATGGCATCCTTCGGCGAAGAGATGACCGTCTCTCTGCCATTGATCAGAATCTGCCCTTCATCCGGATAATAGATTCCGGAAATCATATTCATAAGCGTTGTCTTTCCGCTTCCGTTTTCACCGAGAAGCGCCAGGATTTCGCCTTTCCGGATATCCAGTGTGATATGATCATTGGCTAACGTTGCGCCGAAGCGTTTGGTAATATTTCGAAGGCTGACTGCTGAATTGCTGTTTTCCAAGGAAATACTCCTTTCCCTGCATGAATCGACAATTTACGCTGAAAAACATACAGACCAACTAATGGTATATAACAGAAAATGCTGTCCCTGCCAGGTAGGCAGGGACAGCCCTTTCACACTGGAGAATTAGGCGCCAAGCATGGTGATGCCGTCGATGTCGACATCAAAATACGGAGCAGAACGATATTCAGACTCATGGAAATATCCGTCAGAAACAACTTCCGTCTCGGGAACATAATCGCCCATATCGTCAACATCAGCCAGATAGGACTCCAGCTTAGCACCGTTGACCGTGAAGGTGTTGATGTCATAAACCTTGACAGAACCGTCTTCAAGAGCAGCCATAACTTCGGCAATCTTTTCCACGGTGCCTGCAGCAGCAGCCTGCTCGTTCACAGCGGAGAGTTCAACAGAACCGGAGGCAATGGTGCCAGTCCAGTCAGCAGCGATTGCTTCGCCGTTAGCAACGCAGTTCACCATGTATTCGAAGTAGGGTTCCCAGTTAATGCGGGAAGAAACAATAAAGGTGTTGGGGCAGGCAGCCACGGTGGAACCATTGTAGGAAACATCGGGGATACCGGCGTCTTC
>ONVN01000472.1 GCA_900321295.1 uncultured Eubacteriales bacterium | reverse complement strand
GGGATTCGAACCCCCGGCCCCATGCTCCCAAAGCACGTGCGCTACCAGACTGCGCTACACCCCGGTACCGTATCTCCTGCAGTATTCCCGCAGGCGACGTGTGCAATAATACAGCAACTTTATTTTTTTGTCAACATATTTTTGCTGATTTTTTAATTTTTTTTGAAAGTCGCATGGCGCAAGTATTTCGCTTGCTTTTTCTAACTGTGACGCTATACTTTTGTCAAAGATCAACGTTCTTTTTTTGAAAAACAAGGAGGCACTGCCATGCATAACTGCATCCTTCCGGAGGAAATGAAAGCACTTGAAGCAAGATATATGAGTGAGACCTCCGTTCCTTCCATCCTTCTTATGGAATGTGCCGCACACGGTGTCCTTGAAGCAATCAAACGCCATGCGGAGCCTGGAGAAGAAGTTGTCTTTCTTTGCGGTCCGGGAGCCAACGGCGGAGACGGCTATGCCGCTGCACGCCTTTGGCAGGAGTATGGTGGGAAAGCTCTCATCCTTGAAATATGCAAGCAGGCCAAGGGCGATTCCGGAATCAACCGTTTTCTTGCAGAAAGTGCCGGTTGTCTGTTTACCGAACCTACTCCCCTCGCCTTTTCACATGCTTCGCTGATTGTAGATGCTTTGTTTGGCACTGGCCTTTCCAGAAAGATAGATGGAAAAGCCAAAGAGCTGCTAGATCTCGCCAATGCAAGCGGAATTCCCTCCATCGCAGTTGATATTCCTTCCGGACTTGACGGCTCTACTGGCGCATGCCTTGGTCCTGTACTTCACTGCCTTGAAACTGTGACTTTTCATCGACCGAAGACAGGACTGTTCCTTTCCAAAGCTCCGGAATATACTGGGAAAGTAACGGTTGCGCCTATTCTTATTCCCAAATCATATGGTCAGTACCCTGGTCTCAACTATCTTGAGCCTCCTGATCTGTTTTCTTTCATTCCCTCCCGTTCGCCGTGTGCCAATAAAGGCACGTTTGGCAGGACAGTCATCCTTGCCGGTTCGGAAGGGATGGCAGGTGCTGCGGCATTGTGTGCATCTGCAGCCATTGCCGCAGGAAGTGGCCTTACCACACTTCTTTGCTCCGCTCCCCTTTTGCCTGTTCTCCAGGTTCTTGTTCCTGCTGCTACCTGCTGCGTTCTTCCGGATGAACCCGAGGCCAAGCTTCACACTGTCACCGATCTACTCAGGCATGCCGACCGAGCGGTGATCGGGTGTGGTCTTTCGCAGAACGAAGCATTGCTACCACTTCTCTCTGTGTTCCGTCAGGCAGACTGTCCTGTGATTTGGGATGCAGATGCTTTGAATCTTCTCAGCCGTCATCCTGAGATGCTTCCGCTCCCTGAAAAGGATGTGATTACTCCTCATCCCGGGGAAGCAGCCCGTATTCTGGGTGTTTCGATTCCGGAAATACTCGCTGATTCCCTTGGATCTCTCCAGGATCTCCATAAAAAAACTGGCGCACACATTCTCCTGAAAGGCGCCTGTACTTTGATGACCAACGGAAATGAGCATGCAGTAAATACGCTTTCATGCCCTGCTCTGGCAAAAGGCGGCAGCGGTGATATTCTGGCTGGCATACTCGCCGCTCTGATCGGTCGAGTTCAGACAGCCGATGAAGCCAGCCGCACCCTTCGCACAATGCAGTGTGCGGTTCTCATACATACATTGGCAGGCCAAAAAGCTGCCGAGACATGCGGTGCTGACAGTGTTATGCCGCAGGATGTCATTCGGTCCATCCGCCTTGTACCGAAGAATTATACCTGAGGTCGAAGCAATGCCACATGTGGTTGGCACGCGAGATCATCTGCCGTTACGCGCAGAAGATCCAGTTCTTCCGGGACTGACCCAAAATGTTCCAAGCACAGAGAGACAAAACGATCTGCGTTTTCAATCGGCCAGTCATCATTGAAAGCTGTCCTGTAATGCATCGGCAGGATCATCCTGGGACAGATCATTTCACAAATATCGATGGCAGCCTGCGCATCAATCGTGTAATAACCGCCAACCGGGATCATCAGAATATCTGGCCGGCCAATCCGGTCAGCAAGCATCCTGTCAGGAAGATGTCCCAGGTCCCCCAGATGAACAAGCTGTATTCCTTCCGCCTCTACGCAGTGTATAAGATTGGGCCCTCTGAGTTCGCCCTGCCTTGCATCATGAAAACTTTCCAGGGATCTTACGAGAATTCCTCCGTCCAAGGTATGCCCACCAGCCGTATCGATTACAGTTGAATATCCCTTTATCGTTTCAACCGCATCATGATCATGATGATGATGACTCACAAGAACTGCATCGGCTTTCGTATTCCCTACAGGATATCCGGTTGACGCGTCAAAGGGATCCGTAACAATCCGATAGCCGGACATAAGCGTCACCAGAAATTTGCTGTGTCCCAGACATTGGATCAGCATACTTCGTACCTCCAAATTGCATCATTCAGAAAACCATAAAGATCTGGCAGCTCTTTTCCTTCCCGCAGAAGAGAAGACAGCACCGAATGAATCTTTGCACATGCAGTTTCCAGAGCGTCCATGTTTTCATCCGCTGCTTTAAGAAGCAGATTTGTGAGCGTAACTGATTTTTCCCCGGAGGGATGACGCAGCAGCAGAGAACACACAGCTGCACACTCGCCTTCCGGATGTATATCTCTCGCAGCCGGACTCGGAAATTCCCTGCCCAGAAGAATCCAATTGTTCTGTTCTGTGATTCTCCATCCTTTCAGCTCGGCCATCCGTCGGAACCGGCTGCACACTTCGGGAGTTTGCCGCATTGGAAGAGGAAGTGCTAGCAGATAATTCTCGTTAACCGCCCTCCGGACCGGGACTACGGAATCACATCCGGCTTCCGCAAGCAGAGAAGCAAGGCCTTCCCGCTGTTCATCAAGAAAACTGTTCATCCTGATTTTCCTGCATATCGTCTTTATAATAGTGAATATTGACCACTCGTTCGCTGGTTGAAGTATCCGCCAGGGTCAGTTCATACGCCATGTGGATTTTTCCTTTGTCCGAACTGCAGATCGTATCCACATCCACTGTATGGATATGAATCGGCATCGTTCCAAACGGGGTTCTGTACATTCCTTCATATGGTTGACGTCGGTCAAAAACCATCATGGTCGAATAGGGGCCCTCACGCATCATCATCACACGATGCTCGCTGACATGCAGCTTTACCATCGTTCTTTCCGACTGCATTGCGTCGTCTGTGATGGCCTCCTCGTATGAAAGGATATAACCGGTTCCCTTTCTTTCCAGTTCACCCATCACCATTGTCTGCGTCTCATATGGAGGCATTGCCTCACCACTGCTTTGCATTGAATTCACGGATACTCTGACCCTCAGTTTTTCTCCCATGAACTGCGCTCCTCTTCGTACATTTTCACGGGTCAGTATAGCATGTCCAATGCATTTCTTCCAGTCATGAGATTTTTGTGTTATAATACATTTTGATTTGGAAGAAAAGCGACTTTCTTTTCCAATTGACAGTTGGTTGGTTTTCTTTGCAGTACGCCTGTTCTGCGCTTGTTCTTCTGATTCAGACAAAGTGATTTTGCTTCATTTTTGGAGGTAATTCCATGCGCATCATTGCTCACGCAAAGATCAACTGGGTCCTGGATATTACTGGAGAGAGGGATGATGGCTATCATCTCATGGATATGCTGATGCAGCCCATTGGACTTGCTGATACAATCCGTCTTACAGATGCGGACGCCATTTCTCTGACCATCAGTGGAAACCCGGATCTTTCCTGTGACGCTTCAAACCTTGCATGGAGAGCTGCAGTTCTTCTCCAGCCCTATGCTGACCGCCCCAGAGGTGTCAACATTACCCTTGAAAAAGTCATTCCCTGCGGTGCGGGTCTCGGTGGCGGGAGTGCAGATGCCGCCGCAGTGCTCCTTGGCCTGAATCAGCTTTGGGGGCTCTCGCTGCCCAAAGAAACCCTTGAGAAACTTGCCCTCAATCTGGGTGCCGATGTTCCGTTTTTTCTGAACAGTGGTCTGTGCCGTGTCCAAGGCATCGGAGAGGATGTCCGGTCGCTTTCACGCGGACCCAAATGGCCTCTTGTCATTATTCAGCCTTGCGATGGGTTGTCGACAAAAGACATCTTTGCCGCCTTCGACGCAAGTGAGCAGGTTGTTCATCCTGATATTGACGGCATGGAGCAGATTTTGGTCAGAGAAGACCTTTCCGTCCTTCCCATTCATCCAGGAAACGTTCTGGAGCAGGTCAGTTGTCAGGGACGGCCTGAAATCGGGCAGGCTGCCGGATTTCTTGTCCGAAACGGTGCAGTCTGCGCTCAGATGTCCGGGAGCGGTTCAGCAGTATTCGGTGTTTTTGAAAATACCCGCGCTGCTGATGCTGCCGCTGCGTCTGCCAAAGAGCGCTGGGAAAAAGTCTTTGTCTGCACAACCTGCGAAGAAACCCTTCAGATCCATGTATAAAATGAGTCTTTTCTGTTGGCCTCCGTTTCATTTCACGTCTCCGCACCTGCGAAGACGTTTTTCCTTTGTTTTCTTCTGTTCTGTTATGGATCATTGACCCCTGCAACTGACCCATCAAACTGTTCAGCATCTTTTCACGGAGCACAGCCATTGCCGCTTCTTTTTCTCCCGATCTGTTTTGTCCTGTTGAAAAAGCAGCTGTGCCTTTTCTGGTTTCCGCTTTCAATCGAGCGTCTTTTCAACATCACCCGATCTTCACCCCGCCATTCGCCACGTCGAAAGGAACCGGCTTCTGCCTGTCTGTAAAAAGCGCCAGGAACATCTGATATCCATGCGTCAGAATCATTCTGACCTTTTCGGTTTGTCAATCTCTTTCTTCAAGCTTTTTCATCATTTTTTCATCCAATTTGTCCATGAACTTGCTTGTGAAGACGTGACGAGTGTGATATCATAATTCCGGCAATTGGCGTATTTGTGCCGGTTTTCTGACAGTTCAGCCGTTTGCCCTTGCACTTTTCCAGTATCTTTTCCATAATCCTTCTGATTCCGGGTCTGCCGGGAGGATGGATGCTATAAATGGTATGATTGTGAAGTAAAGGATTATCGATATGAGCAAAAAGGATAAAAGGAATCAAAACGGGGATAAAAGCATCAATAAAGAATCCGTCGTCGGATTTGCCGCTACAGCACTGCTTTTGTTTGGCATCTTTGGTTTTTCTCCTCTGGGTATCATCCTGATCGCCGGTGCCTCCTTCGGAATCGGGAAACTGGTCGGCATCATGAGCACACCGCTTGATACCACGACCCATAACCGCGAGGACAGGAAAAAGGAAACGGAAGATATTCCCATGCCCGGTGACAATGAGGCGGATCCGGTCATCACTAAAGGGAAGGAAATGCTCACACGGATTCGTGCAGCCAATGATGCAATTCCCGACCCGCATCTTTCCGACCAGCTTGACAGACTGGAAGACCTGTGCTATCAGATGTTCCGTACCGTTTCAGAGAAACCCGGCAAGGCAGGTCAAATCCGTAAGTTCATGAACTATTACCTGCCTACGACTCTGAAGATGCTCTCCAGCTATCAGACCATGCAGGATCGCGGAGTCTCAAGCAGCGATCTTGCAGAAGCCCGCAGAACGCTCTACCGCGGCATGGACATGGTGAACCTTGCCTGTCAGAAACAGCTCGACAACCTGTTCAAGGATACAATGCTGGATGTTTCCACTGACATTGATGTTCTGGAGCAGATGCTCAAGCGGGATGGGTTTACCGACTCTGCTTTTGACAGTGCCAGGACAGCAGCTGCAGCCACGATGGGCAGTAACGATGTTCCGGTCATTCACACCGAGGATACAGACCAAAACGAAGAATTCCATTCTTACTATCAGCAGAAAGCAAACCGCTGAGAGATCGGCGTAAAACTCCCGAATGCACAGACTGGTGAAAAAACTGTAAAGGAGATATTTAGCTATGACTGATGCAAGTCTTCCCATGCTTTCCCTCACACCTGAAATCCCGGATCCTACGCCTGAAGAAGCGCAGAAATCCATTCAACAGACTGTACAGGATCTGCCTTATGAAGCCCCCAACATGGCCAACAGCCAGTTGACGGATGCCGAACGCAAAGCGATTGAAGACTTCATCGGAAAGATTGATGTCACCAATCCCGATCATATTCTTCTTTTTGGTGCAGAAGCCCAAAAGAAAGTCGCCAGTTTTTCCGACACTGCCCTTGAGGCCGTACAGACACAGGATACCGGCGAGGTCGGTGAGATGCTCATCAAGCTTGTGACTGAGCTGAAGGGTTTTGATGCAGATGCAGAGCAGCCCAAAGGTCTTCGGAAGCTGTTTGCGAAACCCGGCGAAGAAATCGACCGGATGAAGGCGCGCTATTCCAAAGTCTCCACCAATGTCGAATCCATTGCCAATTCCCTGGAAGGTTATCAGGCACAGCTCTTAAAGGATGTCGCTATGTTCGACCGTCTGTACGACCAGAACAGCAGATATTTCCGTGAGCTGACACTGTACATCATTGCCGGCGATGAATATCTCCGCCGCATCCGGGGCAAAGAGCTGAAAGAACTTCAGGACATCGCTGCCAAGAGCGGTGACGCCATGGATGCCCAGAAAGCAAATGATCTGGCCGCCGAATGTGACCGCCTTGAAAAGAAATTGTATGACCTGAAGCTGACCCGCCAGGTGTCTATGCAGATGGCTCCTCAGATCCGTCTTCTGCAGAACAATGACAGCCTTCTGGTTGAAAGAATTCAGTCCACCCTTTCCAATACGCTTCCGCTGTGGAAGAGCCAGATGGTGCTTGCCCTGGGCCTGCAGCATTCCCAGGATGCCCTTAAAGCTCAGACGGCTGTTACCAACATGACCAATGAACTGCTCAAACGCAATGCAGAAAAGCTGAAGATGGGCACGCTGGAAACCGCCCGTGAAGCCGAAAGAGGTATCATCGATATCGAAACGCTTGTTGAGACCAACCAGAGTCTCATTGATACAATCAATGAAGTGGTTGACATTCAGCGTCAGGGACACAATAAGCGCATTGAAGCCGAAAAGCAGCTTTATCAGATGGAAGCCCAGCTCAAGCAGAAGCTGCTTCAGACCAAGTAAACAGGTATTACCGACGGCACCGGGCGTACTATCCGCCCGGTGTCTTTTGGCAGGGAAATATGTCGCTGTTTCGTTTGTATATGGGGTGATGCTATGCATGTAATCGGGCTCACAGGCTCCATTGGCAGCGGGAAAAGCCACGTCTCTTCCGTTCTTGCTTCCCTAGGCGCCTATATTGTGGATGGAGATCAGATTTCCCATGAGCTCACTGCGCCGCACGGAAAGGCACTTCCTGCTATCCGTCAGGTTTTTGGTGAAGATGTCTTTTTTCCGGACGGTACGCTGAATCGGAAAGCTCTTGGGAACCTTGTCTTTGCTTCTGATCATGCCAGACTTCAGCTCAATTCGCTCATCCAGCCGATGATTCTAAAGGAAATACAAAACGAAATGTCGCTGGCCGAAGCCGAGGGCCGAAAAGTATGTGTTCTTGATATGCCCCTTCTCTTTGAAGAGCATCTGGATCGTCTATGTGACAGAGTCTGGTGCGTTTATCTTCCTGAGAACCTGCAGATTCAGCGTATCATGGAACGGGACAGATGCACTCAATCGGAAGCTATTTCCCGCATCCGTTCCCAAATGGACGCCACAGAGAAAGCTGCCCGGGCAGATGTTGTGATCGACACAAGCGGTTCCTTTGAGGAAACCAATCACCAGGTCTCAGGTCATTATCAATATGAACTGGCTTTGTCAGTCAGGAAAGGAGATGCTGAGCATGCAGGAACCTCCTGTCCGGCACCGTCGCTCTGAGCGGCATTCAAAACCGGAAGATCCCGTATCTTCCAGCCCCATGTCCTCCCCCAGCAGTATTCCTGCTTCTTCCCCGACCCCGCGAAGTCTTCAGACAGCACCTGTTCCGATTGAGCGTACAAGTGTTCCCAGAACATCCCTGGATGTCTCACGCTCTCCGGAAACCTTGAAAAAGCCGAGCGAAAGCAGACCAATGCCCAGGATACTGGTGGCTACGATCATTCTTTTCTTTCTTCTGGCGGTTTCACTTTTTGCATCCAGGCTGATCATGAGGCATTACCTGGAAACCCGGGAAGAGGAGCGTGTTGCCGCACACCAGTCGCTGGTGGAAAACCATCCCTTCGGTTATGAATCGCTGATCCGGAAATATGCGCAATACTATAATCTGCAAAGTGCATATGTTGCCGCCATCATCCGCAATGAAAGTGCTTTTAACCCGAAAGCTGTCTCATCTGTCGGGGCTCGCGGACTGATGCAGCTCATGCCGGATACAGCTGAGTGGATTGCCAGAAAACTCAATGACCGAAGTTATTCCTTCGAAAACATGTTCGATCCGGAAACCAACATCCGATACGGATGCTGGTACCTGAATTATCTCTCGGGGCTTTTTTCCGGCGATCCGATTGCAGTTACCAGTGCTTATCACGCTGGTCAGGGGACCGTCCGCAGCTGGCTCGCCGACGGTACGAGTTCCAGCGATGGCGGAAAGACCCTAAATTTGTGTACCATGCCTGAAGGCCCCACCAGAACATATGCCAGGAGAGTGACAAATGCCTATGCGATCTACGACGCACTATACACTCATATCCTTAATCCTCTGCCTGTGCCTGACACTGGCGCCGATCCTCTCTGAAGCCAGCAATGTTGGAGATACACTGGTCATTTCCATCCAGCTGAACAAAACACCAATTGTACGTCCCCTCGAACCCAACGAACGGGATATTCTGAGCATCTATGACCTTGTATACGAGTCCGTTGTCACCATTGATGACAACTACCTGCCTCAGCCCTGTCTTTGTACCAGCTGGGAGCAGTCCAGCAACGGAAAGACCTGGACCTTTCACCTGCGTGACGATGTTGTTTTTTCTGACGGCACGCCCATGAGGGCCCAGGATGTGGTCGCCACTGCCCAGGCCATCCTGACCCGTGCCAAAGACGAATCCACAGTCAGCAAAGGTTTCTATGCAAATCTGAGATATTTTGTCTCTTCCATTTCAGCCACAGGCGATTATACCCTTATTGTGCATGCAGAACGTCCATATTACGGTCTCCTTTATGCTATGACGTTTCCTGTCCTCCCCGCAGATCGAGTTACCTCCGATAATCCCCCGGGAACAGGTCCCTATGTAATTGATACCTTTCAGCCTGCAGGGTTTATTAACCTGAAGGTCAATACCCTCTGGTGGAAAAACCAGCCCCAGGTCAAAACCATTTCCTTCAAAGTTTGCACGACGCCCAAGCAGGTCATCGAGGACTATGACTACGCCCGTGTTGACGCCGCCTTTACCAGATCAATCGCTGCTTCCCAGTACCGTTCCGGAGTG
>ONVN01000132.1 GCA_900321295.1 uncultured Eubacteriales bacterium | reverse complement strand
TTCATACCTACCGTACCGCCACCAAGGATAACCACATTTGCCTTGGGGGTCCCGGGAACGCCGGCAAGAAGGATTCCTTCTCCTCCGAATCGTTTTTCAAGATATTTCGCACCTTCCTGAATGGAAAGACGTCCCGCAATCTGGGACATGGGAGCGAGACAGGGCAGCGAGCCATCTGCCTCCTGAATGGTTTCATAGGCAACTGCCTTGACCTTGCCCGCGAGCAGCGCATCCATCTGCTGTTTGTCGGCGGCCAGATGCAGATACGTGTAGAGAATCAGCCCGTCGTGGAAGAGCTCATACTCACAGGGCAGCGGCTCCTTGACCTTGACCATCATGTCCACGAGATGCCACACATCCGCAGCATTGTCAATCAGGGAAGCGCCTGCGTTCACATACTCATTGTCCGAGAATCCGGAGCCGACACCGGCTCCTTTTTCCATATAGACATGATGCCCTGCCTGAACGTATGCCCAGACATTGTCCGGAGTCAGTCCCACGCGGAATTCATTGTTCTTGATCTCTTTCACGCATCCGATTTTCATGCTCTGCTCCAACCTTTCCTGTCATTCCTGTTTTTCTGTATGCTTCGATGTCTGCGCCAGATAGTCCCTCAGCACCTGCAGACCCTGTCTGGGAACGCAGAACCGCTCCCGGGTCCTCTGGATTTCTTCCCAGACGGCCTCCAGATCAAACCAACGCACTTCGGAGACTTCGCTCTCCTGAAGCACCATGTCCCTGATCTCCACCGGGGCTGTCAGGACATAGACCGAGGTAAATTCATTGTCCCGGAACAGATGTCCGTGAAACTCCTTTTCATACTGAATCAGGAAGGTACCCGCCGTCTTCAGCTGCTCCGGGGAAGCCTGCACACCCAGTTCTTCTGCCAGTTCCCGGAGTGCCGATTCCAGGGGTTCATCGCCTGCTGGGATGTGCCCTGCGGAGGAAGTGTCATACAGTCCCGGAAACGATTCCTTTTCCATGCTTCGCTTCTGAAGAAGGACATCGTACCCTGCCGGTGTTTTCCGCACGATCCATACATGGGCCGTCCTGTGAAGAATACCTTCCCGGTGGGCCGTATCCCGGTCGATGACCTTCCCGGTCGGCAGGCCGGCTTCATTCACAATATCCAGTACTTCCATGCGCACCTCCGGTGACCATTCTGACGCTTTTTCTCCCGCATCCTGTCTTCCCCTGCGCTCTCCCGCCCTGGAAAGACGGAACACAGGGACATTATACACCAGCTCCAGGTCCCTCGGGCCTGAAGCCTCGTTTTTCTTCTGTATTCTCCCGGGATCGCTCCCCGTACGCTTCCAGTACATTGTAGATTCCGTCTTCCGAAAGCACGCCGCGGGGCAGGTCAGCCGGGAATTCGCCGGCCTCATCCGCTTCAAAATCATCTCTCCATAAGGGACTCTGGTAATATTCCTCCAGCAGGCGGACATCTTCCCGGAGCGCTTCGGTTTCCTCCGCACCGCTTTCCAGCCATGCCGTGATCCGGTTCAGACGGGCTTCCATCTCCCGCACCCGGACTATTCTTTCCTGCTCCATGTTTTCTCCCTTTTCTTCCGGCTCCCTGGTATAGAAGCTTCTCAGCTCGGTGTCCTCCGGGTTCTCTTTCAGTATGCCGATCGGGTCCGAACCCAGGATGCTGAAGGAGATGTGCGCCATAAGGTCATTCTTCAGCGGTGCCCCGTCGCTGACCAGCAGCAGGGTGAAGCCGGGATTCCGCAGGCACCGGACATCATGAAGAAGCAGCCGCCGGATGGCAGGAGATAACTGTTCCGGATGCCCGACCAGCAGCACCAGATACGGAAGGCCGTGCAGATCCTTTTCTTGCTGCAGCGTTTCGGCAAGGTCCCTGCGTTCCTGGAGGGTCCAGTCCACCCGCGGGAAGTCGACTTCTTCGCCGGCCTGCACGCAGAGAAACGCCCGCATCTCTTCCCTGGGGAACAGTTCGTCCATTTCTTCCGACGTAAAATGGAAGGCAGCTATCTGCAGCTGCTCCGGCGTATTGGAGCGGGTCAGCTGTTCCAGCATGCGGGCTGTGACCGTCACGCAGCTGTCCCCGGCCACAAGCCCGTTCCGGTTCCGGAGGCTGAGGTTCAGCCACGTATCCCGGATGAAATCATAGCCCGGCCGGACGTCCAGACAGGGCTCCTTTCCCGGTGCAGGAGCCGGGATGTCTTCCGGTACACGGCCGCCTGTTTCCGCCCATGCACATTCTTTCTCCAGCAGATCTGCAAACCCATCCACGCATGCATAGAAAAAGCGTTCAAAAGTGGAAATGCAGGCTCTTTCCTCTTCACTTCCCAGAAGCG
>ONVN01000332.1 GCA_900321295.1 uncultured Eubacteriales bacterium | reverse complement strand
GGCAGCGACCATGCGGAACTTGGCTGCAAGGGCAGGAAAGCCTTCCTTTTCAGCTGTGACGGCAAAGCCTTCATACATGTCGGTCCACTCGTAATTCTCTCCGTCTGCAGCAGCCGCAAGATTCTCAGCGGTACTGCCAAGCCCGTTCAGTTCCTTGAACCACATTTTGGCGTGTTCTTTCTCATTGTCAGCGGTTTTCAGGAACAGGGCAGCGATCTGCTCAAAACCGTCCTTCTTTGCCTGAGAAGCGAAATAGGTATATTTGTTGCGGGCCTGAGATTCCCCGGCAAAGGCAGCTTCAAGGTTCTTTTCGGTTTGTGTTCCCGCATAGGGATTTTTTTTCGGGGCTTCCGGCTCGACTTTGACAAACTTCGAGGCGGGCTGCCTGCAGACAGGGCATTTGAAGTCTTCCGGCAGGGGGCCTTCGTGAATATATCCGCAGACGGAACATTTCCAGACTTCCATTGTTTTTTCCTCCTTTATTTCAGCAGGTTCATTGAATGGGATTGATGCGAGCAATTGCTCTACAGCTTCTGCCGGGAAACCAGCGTTCTGTGCATTTGCGAGCATTTCTTCAAGGGCTTTTCGTGCGTTTCCGCTTTGCGGGAGCATATAGCCGGATTCACGCAAAAGATCTTCCATCATGATCCGGTTGGATTTTTCCAGAGCCTTTGCAAGAGGACCCGGCAGCGCGGCAGCGAGCAGTTCCTGCTCTGCTTTGCTGCTGACCAGCTGCCGGAGTGCACCGATGACGTTGTCGGATTTCGGCTGCTGCGGCGGATACGTGCGGGGCACGAGACTGATGGCTCTGGCAGGGCAGGCATCTGCGCAGGCTCCGCAACCGATGCATTTCTGGACATCAATCACACTGTTTTCTGTGTCAGATGCTCCGGTAGGACAGACATAGAGGCACAGGCAGTCTTTTTCGCACAGACGGACATTACGAACAGCAACTTTTTCGCTCATATGCTTATCCTCCGATCTTTTCAAATTTGCGGTTCGGGACTTTGCAAACAGGACAGACTTCCGGAAGGTCGTCACCGACATAGACGAAACCGCAGATTGTGCAGACATAAACGCCTGTGTTTTCCAGCATGGCATCGCCTTCCTGGGCATATCGGGTCAGAAGGGATTTCAGAATTCGTGTCACTTTTTCACTCCAGACCAGACTGCGCAGTGCACCGCGGTCCTCTTCATCCCGGGATATGCTATTGGCGTGGGGATAAAGATCTGCCAGGTCCCTGTTGATCTGTTCCAGCAGCAGGGCGAAAGAAGCATCTGGTTTCACCGGCGTCTGTGCAGCAAACCAGGATGCCAGTTTGCGGAAAGCATCGGCTTGTTCCGTTTGATACTGCTTTTCGCATCCTTTTGCGAGGTTGGAACAAAGAGCACTGGTTTCCACTGCTGTCAGGGGCTTCATGTCTGTTTCCGAATGAGGAACAGAAGAGACCTGAGAAGCGGGCTCTGAAGCGCCTTCAGGAAGGAACTCCGTTTTGGAAGCCCCGCACAGGGGACATTTCCAGTCTTCAGGAAGATCCCCAAAGGGTGTGTTTACGGCTTCATCGTATACGAAACCGCAGATTGAACAAATGTACCGCATCCATTTCCTCCTCTCATGATGGTGATTTGTCCGGTTCACGCAGAATCATCTGTTTCAGAAAACGGTTGTACAGCTGCAGATCATGCGCTGCATTCTGCTGTTCAAGCAGTTTTCCGGCCTGTCTTGCTGACTGTACCTTTGGTCATCTCCGGGGCTTTGACGAGCGCCGTGACGGTGCCATCTGGTATTTCGAAGACTGCTTTGAGAACGTGCAGTTCAGTGGTTCCGTAACCGTCCAGATGCCCGGGATGGATGATCTGATTGAGAATATCCTGCCTCGCTAAAATGCGGTCATCCGACGGTCGATTTCTTTCTTCATGGTATGCATTTTTCTGATCTTCGGCCCTGTCCTTTCCAACACGTTATCATAGCTCGTTTCCAAAGTCAACAAGCAGGAGAGCTAAAAATAGATTTTCTGATATATCGGGTTCAGTGATAGAAAAGGGGCTTAGGTATCGGACAGAGGAAAGCTGCTCTGCGCAGGCATGTCATGTTCACCTGAACAGGAAAAAGAACGCCGTTTGTGTTCTATTGACCAGCAAACAATGCCTGGAGTAAAATCCTGATTGCGATCCAAAATCTGACTGGTGCTGCAGGAGCGCGGCAAAACCCGAAAACAGAGTGGACCAATGTGCGTGAAGATGGGATGCTCTTTATGTACAGGAGAACGGAGAGAACAGCCTTGAGAGAAGAGATTGCTGCATATATTGCGAAAAAATATAACGTTTACCCGGATTTTCCTTTTGTGCGATATCCGGATTACACGGTCTACCGGCATAAAGACAATGAAAAAATGTTTGCTTTTGTGACTGCAGTTTCCGGAGACAGGCTCGGTGTTCCAAAAGAAAAAGAAGTGGATCTTCTGAATCTGAAGCTGAAAGATCCTCTGCTTGTTGATTTGCTGGTGCAGCAGCCGGGCTTTTCCAGAGGTTACTATATGAAGCGGGGAAACTGGCTTTCGATTCGGCTGGACGGTACCGTTCCTCTGGAAGAAGTCTGCCATCTGCTGGACGAAAGCTATCTGGCGACTGCTTCGAGTGCAACAAGGAAAAAACTGCGGGCACCGAAAGAATGGATTGTGCCTGCCAATCCGAAATATTATGATATTGAAGCAGCCTTTGACCGGGCGGAGGAAATCGACTGGAAACAGGGAATCGGCATCAAAAAAGGGGATACCGCATTCATGTATGTGGCTGCCCCGGTTTCTGCCATTCTGTATCAGTGTCTCGTGACCGAAACCGATATTCCGTTTTATCTTGAAAAGGGGGATGTCCATGTTCGCAGGGTGATGCGGATCCGGCTTCTCAGACGATATCCCCGCGATCGTTTTACCTTTGATGTGCTGGGAAAAGAATACGGAATCTTTGCGGTCCGTGGTCCCCGCGGCATTCCGCAAAAACTGAGTGAAGCACTGAAATAAAGCAATATCTGCAGAAACGGCTGGCTGTTCGTGAAACACGGACGGGCAGGTATCATCTCTACGCCGGATCTGCGAAGTCCGTCGATATCCTTCTCTTTTCTGGAGCAGCCCCCAGATTTTGACAGGAAAATAGGCGCAATCCGTTCGGAGTGAATGGATTGCGCCTGTTTTCATGCTGCATCATGCCATATGCTGGAAGAAACTGGAGAGGTTTGCGTTCTCCTTTGGTTTTTTTGTCTGGACAACTGGTTTTACAGGGAAAAGCCATGCTTCCGGAAGAAATCTGCGCTGTCGCGGACGGCCTGATTCACGTTTGCAAGGCTCCCGGGACCGTCCGGTGTGAATTCAATTTCTACGGAAAACGGGCTTTCATTGCCTGCACGCCTGAGAACATCGAAAATCCCGCTGAAATCCACCCGCCCCTTGCCTGGAGCAGGAAAATCCCAGGTATCATCAGGACCTGCTTTATCCTTGATATGGAGATAGGCGACATCCTGGACACATGCGGCAAGGTCTGTCACAGGGTCAACGCGGCCGTAGAAAATGACGTTGGCTGTATCATAGTTGATTTTCACCCGTTCGCTGCCCAATTTCCGGACAAGATCTGCAAGGATACAGCCTGTGCCGTGATCTTTGCCGTGGGTTTCCAGAACCAGCATCATATCTCGGGTCTCCAGTTCCGGTACGAACCGTTCAATGCATCGGACGGTTTCATCTGCATCAGCGGTATGCCGGTCCTTG
>ONVN01000135.1 GCA_900321295.1 uncultured Eubacteriales bacterium | reverse complement strand
CCGCCCAGAGCCCCGCCGGCAGGGTATGGGTTTCACAGCCTTCCGGAAGATCTTCCCAGGGGATATACAGATCCGCAATCCAGTAGTCGAATTCCTGTCCGTCGTCATCCATGCAGAGACCGAAGGCACCCATGGGTGGCTGATGATCCGCCTTCCCTGCCCATTCTGCCCAGAACTTCGGAATCTCCGTGTAACCTGTTTCCGTCAGGAACTTCCTGCGGATCCCCATGATCGTAAACGCTTTTTTCTCCACAATTCTGTATTCCAGCATGTGTCCGCCCTCCAGTGAAATATGGAAATGCACAGGGGCAAAGGACCGCAGGGTGACCCCCTTCTCCCGGGCCCTGGACGGTGGAATGCCGTGAAAGCGCTGGAACGCTCTGGCAAAACTGTCAGCAGAGTCATACCCGAGGGCCAGCGCCGCCTCCAGCACCCGGCAGTCCGAATGTGACAGCATCTGCCCCGCCCGTGTCATACGGCGAGCACGGAGATACTCGCCCACCGTCATGCCGCACAGAGCCCCGAAGATCCGCTGGAAATAGAACGGCGACAGGCCGGCTTCTTCCGCTGCCGCATTCAGGTCCACGCGTTCCTCCAGATGGGCCTCCAGATAATCGATTGAGCGTTGCATGCCCTCCAGCCATCCCTGCATGGTCTTCCTCCCCTCAGGCCCTATTCTGCCACCTTTTCAGGAAGTCTGCCCGACCTTTTCTGCACGGTTTTTCCGGGTGCCAGGTCAGCCGTGCTCATAAGGCAAACACCCTGCGTGCCAGTGTCAGAATCATGGCCGCCTCCTGCTCGGGGGGCAGACGTTCCGCCTCCTCGGCATTCAGCCACTCCTTGAGCAGCCGGTAGCTTCCATAAATCGTAAAGGAAACCGCAGAGCGCCGCAGCTGCGGGTCTTCGCAGTTTCTTCCATAGATATCCAGCATCGCGGTGACCTTCGGCAGGGAAAACAGGCGCACAGCGACATTCGGCGCAATCTGGTTGTTGAGCAGAAGCCTGGAGGCTTCCAGATGCTGCTCAATATACACCAGCACCAGGGCAATCTGTTCCTGGACACTTTCCTGATTCTCCGGGTCCGCCTCGGCGAGACGGTCCGAGATTTCACGCAGAAAATGCCGGCAAATATCTTCCAGCAGGTCATACTGGCTTGTATAATGATGATAGAATGTCGTACGGTTGATCCCGGCTCTTATGCATAGTTCCCGGATGGACACGGCGTGGATCGGCATCTCCCGGAGCATGCCCATGAGGGCATCTGCGAGACGCTTCCGGGTGGCTTTCACACGTGCATTTTCTCGGCCTTCCATTCATTCGGCCTCCTTTTCATCAATTTTTCATCTTTTTGCTCTTGCATTTGGCTCTTTCTTTCTATATTGTGACTATAAGAATTTCTTTTGTCAAGTCATCAACGGAAGTACACATCCGAAGGGAGGCATGGTTTTGGAATATCTGTGGTATCTTGTCGCCTCTCTCGGGGCCGGCATCGGCACAGGACTGGCGGGGCTGTCCGCCGCAACCGTCATGGTACCGGTCCTCCTTGTCCTCTGCCCCTCCTTTGCCGGTGAAACCGGAGCCTATCAGGCTACTGCCATTGCGCTTGCCTCTGATATTCTCGGGTCGGCCGTGACCGCCTGGACCTATGCCCGGCACAATAACATCGATCTCCGCCGCGGCGCAGTCATGCTGGTGTGCATTCTCCTCATGTGCACGGTCGGGAGCTATGTGGCCTTCCTTGTGGGTAATGTGGTACTGGGCAGCTTTACCCTCTTCCTGACCTTCCTGATCGGCATCCGCTTTCTGGTCAAACCGGATACCAGCCGGGAACAACCCGCCGCCCGGGGGGAGAAGCTTGACGGAAAAGGCCTCGCCGTCTCCCTCTTTTTCGGCCTGACCATCGGCTTCGGCACCGGCTTTGTGGGCACGGGCGGCGGCATGATGATGCTCATTGTCTTCACGGTCTTCCTCGGAATGGACCTGAAGACCGCAGTCGGCACCAGCACCTTTATCATGACCTTTACCGCCCTCATCGCCTCCGTCAGCCACATTCTCATCCACCCCGCCATCCTCCTGGAGAAATGGGATGTCATGCTGCTGTGCATGGCGGTGGCCACCGCCGCGTCCCTGCTCTCCGCCCGCTTCGCCAACCGTGTTGCCAGCCGCACCGTCGGCCTGGTGACGGGGTTTGTGCTGACGGTTCTGGGCGGCCTCATGCTCCTCCTCTATTTCCGGGATGCGATTGCCTCCATCCCCCTGATCCGGGACATCCTCTCCTGTATCCTGACCCTGCTCCTGTATCTGGTTCCCTGTGTCCTGGTGCTGGCGGCGATCCGGTTTCTCACAACGGTCCCATCCTTTGTCTTCCGGAAACTGCTGCACATCGTGGCCTTTACCTGCTATACCGTCATGATGCTCTCCGCCGTAGGCTGGCAGGCCGCAGCCCTCACCAGCCTGCTCCTGGCCGCCCTCCTTTATCCGCTGCTCACCGCGTTCGAAAAGGAGAAATGGTACAGTTTTCTGCTGGTCCAGAAGTCGCCCGGCGAATGTAAGCGCAGTCTCCTCATGCTGTTCATCATGTTCGCCGCCGTCATCGCCATCGCCTGGGGGCTCTTCCGGAAGCCCTATGCCGCGGCCGCAGCCATTCTGATGTGGGGCGTGGGCGATGCGGCCGCCGCGCTGACGGGGATCCCCTTCGGCCGGCACAAGGTCATGTTCTATCCCGTCAGCGGCCGGAAATCCTGGGAGGGCTCCTCCGCTATGCTGGCCGTCTCCTTCCTCGCCGGCGTGATTCTCCTCACCTGCTTCGGAGGTTCCCCTTTCCTGAACGTGCTGCCCGCCGTCACCACGGCCAGTCTCCTGGGAACCGTCACCGAGCTTCTTTCCGACAGCGAGTGGGATACCGTGACCGTGCCCGGGGTGATCCTCGCGGTTCTGCTGGTGCTCCTGTAGCCTGCCTTTCCGTTTTTCTGCGGTTCCGGTCGCCCCGGGACCGCTTTTTTCAGTTTGATCTTGCTTTTTTCCGCCGCGCGTTGTACGCTTTTCCCGCGCCATCTCTGCCGACGGCAGACAGTCTGTTTACGGCGCAGGAGGCACATATGCAGAAACTGCTCACGGACCAATATTCCTCCATGCCCTGGGACGAAATCGACAATGTCGTCTATGATATCGGGAACGTCCTGATCCGGTTTGATCCCCAGTATATGCTGGATGTCCTGTTCCCCGGCGAAGATGAACTCCACGCCCTGCTCATGCGCAAGGTTTTCCGCTCCCCCTACTGGGTCATGCTGGACCACGGCACCTGCACGGTGGAGGAAGCCGCGGAGGCCATGACCGGCAGCGACACGGAGATCGCGGAGGAAATCCGCCACACGCTCACCCACTGGTCGGATATCACCGTCGAGATTCCGGAAGGCGTGCGCTCCATGGACGCTGCACGGGAGCACGGGAAAAAGCTTTTCCTTCTTTCCAATTACAACAACGTGTTCTTTGAGCAGGCTGCAGCCCGTTTTGCTTTCCTCAATGAGCCCGTCATCAGCGGCCGCATCATTTCCGCCTATCATCACATCATGAAGCCAGAGCGCGTCATGTATGAGAAGCTGACCGATACCTACGGTCTCGACCCGGTGCGCACCGTCTTTATCGATGATGCTGCTGTCAACTGTGCCGGTGCCATCGACGCCGGATGGAAGGCCATCTGGAACGAGCACCCGGGTGTGCTGTCCGCTTTCATGGGGTTTGAAACCGGACGGTAAAACGGAGTCCGCGGTTCCCTCAAACACTTGATTTTCCGCGATTTTTCGCTTGACAGCGGGCTTTTTGCGTGTTATAGTAGCTCGGTAAGCCGCACGGGAAAGGTATCAATCGTGTGTCAAACACAACCTAGGGCCCGGCGAGTATAGTACAGGAGGTGCTGCTCTCATGTATGCAATTATTGCAGCTGGTGGCAGACAGTATCGTGTTTCCCAGGGTGACGTGATCTACATTGACAAAATCAATCAGGATCCCGATTCCACCGTATCTTTCGACGTCCTGATGGTCGGCGGCGAAGGCGACATCAAGGTCGGCAACCCCGTTCTCGAGGGTGCCAAGGTCGAAGGCAAGGTTCTCGCTCAGGTCAAGGGTGAGAAAATTGTGATTGGCAAGTACAAGAGCAAGAAGAACTATGATCGTAAGACCGGTCATCGTCAGCCCTACACCAAGGTTGAGATCACCGCTGTCAACGCATAAAATGATTCGAGCGACTCTTACCCTGAACAGCGAAGGCAGGTACGTTGCCTACCGTTGCGAAGGACACGCGGGTTATGCAGAAGAGGGCTATGACATCGTCTGCTCCGCCGTTTCCGTTCTGGGTATCAATTGTGTCAACAGTCTCGAAGCCCTGTGTTCTGTAAAGGCCAACGTCACCGACTATGATGAAGGGATGCTTGCTTTTCAGCTTCCTTCCGCTCTTTCGGAAACACAGCTGCGTGATGCACAGCTCCTTATGCGGAGTCTGCGGCTCGGGCTGGAGTCAATTGCAGAAGAATACCCCAAAAACCTATCACTTTCCATACACAAACGGAGGGAAACATCATGATCAGATTAAATCTGCAGCTGTTTGCTCATAAAAAAGGTATGGGTTCCACCCGCAATGGCCGTGACAGCGAGTCCAAGCGTCTGGGACCGAAGCGCGCCGATGGTCAGTTCGCTCAGGCTGGCAACATCCTGGTGCGTCAGCGCGGAACCAAGTTCCATCCCGGTATGAACGTCGGCATCGGCAAGGATGACACGCTCTTCGCCAAGGTCAGCGGCATCGTCCGTTTCGAGACACATGCCAAGGACCGCAAGGTCGTCTGCGTCTATCCCGTAGAGGAAGCTGCCAACGTCCAGTAAGGTTGACCAAAAAGCCCGTCGCATCTGATGGGCTTTTTCCATGCCGTTTTTACTGCATATGAGGTGAATCCATGATCGGTACTTTGATCAATGCGGCGCTGATCCTCGTCGGTACGGCGCTGGGCCAGCTCCTGCGCCGCGGCATTCCCGAGCGCATCCGGACCGCCCTGATGACGGCCATGGGCCTGGCCACAATGCTCATCGGCCTCAAAGGTGCCCTTGGAACCGGAGACACGCTCTGCGTCATCCTGTGCCTGGCCCTCGGGTCCGCCCTGGGCTCCGCCGTGGACCTGGAGCTCCGGCTGGAGCACCTCGGTCAGTGGATTGAAAAGCGCATGAGCACCGGACAGGAGCAGGGCTCCATTTCCAAGGGCTTCGTGACCGCCACCCTGATCTACTGTGTCGGTGCCATGGCTATTGTCGGCAGCATTTCCTCTGCCCTGCAGGGAGACCATTCGACGCTCATTGCCAAGGGCATCATTGACGGACTGAGCGCCATTGTCTTTACTTCCACCCTGGGCATCGGGGTCGGGCTTTCCGCCCTCTCCGTCTTCCTCTACCAGGGCCTGATCGCCCTGTTAGCCGTGTGGGTATCCCCCATTCTGACCGAGACGGTCATCACGGAGATGTCTGCGGTCGGCGGTCTCCTGATCGCTGCCATCGGCCTGAATCTCATTTATGACAAGCATATCCCGGTGGGCAATATGCTCCCGGCTATCTTCTTCCCCATCGCCTATGTGCCCATCGCAGCACTCTTCGGCTGAGAAACCGGTTTCCTACCACGACGAAAGGAGGCGCATGCATGTTTTCCAGAAAAGCACTGAAGGACCTTCTGCTTCCGCTGCTCTTTGAGCAGCTGCTCATCGTCCTGGTGGGCATGATGGACACCGTCATGGTCGCCTCCTGCGGAGAGGCCTCCGTGAGCGGGGTTTCCCTGGTGGATTCCATCAACGTGCTGCTCATCCAGTTCCTCGGTGCCCTGGCCACGGGCGGTGCCGTGGTGACCTCACAGTTTCTGGGCCACGGGGACCTTGCGGTGGCCCGCTCCTCCGCCAAGCAGCTCTACTATATTGCATGCCTTGTGGCAGGTGCCTTTTCCCTTTTCTGTCTGGTTCTCCGGCCTTTTCTCCTGTCCACGATTTTCGGAAACATTGAGAAGGACGTCATGGATGCCGCCATGGGCTATTTTCTCATGACGGCCCTCTCCTTCCCCTTCCTCTCCATGTACAATGCAAGCGCCGCCCTGCTCCGCTCCATGGGAAGGTCCGACTGCACCCTCAGCACAAGCCTCATTATGAACCTCATCAACATTGCCGGAAATGCTGTCACCATCTATGGTTTCGGCATGGGGGCCCTGGGGGCTGGCCTGGCGACCCTGATTTCCCGGGCAGCAGCTTCGGTCTACATTGTCCGCTTTCTCCGGCAGCCCTCCAGTCAGATTCCCTTTCCGGATCTTCTGCACTATGAGCACCGTCCGGATCTGGTCCGGAAGATCCTCTCCATTGGTCTGCCCAACGGTTTCGAGAACAGTCTCTTCCAGTTCGGGAAACTGCTTCTGGTCCGCATGGTGGCCGGCTTTGGCACCACCAGCATTGCGGCCAATGCCGTCGCCAACACCGTCACCTCGATTCAGGTGCTGCCGGGCTCGGCAGTTTCCCTGGGCATGATTACCGTGGTCGGCCAGTGTGTCGGAGCCCATCGGATGGATGAGGCGCGCCGGTACACCTGGCGTCTCATGCGGCTCGTCTATCTGCTGATGGGCTCCCTGAATATCCTCATGCTCTTCCTGACCCCGGTCATCTGCGTCCCGTTCCATCTGACGGCAGAAACCGAGCATCTGGCAAAGATCGTCATTGTCATCCATGGCATTGGCTCGATCTTTTCCTGGCCCATGTCCTTCGTTTTCCCCAACAGTCTGCGGGCAGCCGGCGATGCCCGGTTCACCATGATCATCTCCTCCGTTTCCATGCTGGTGTTCCGGCTCGGTTTCGGATACATTCTCTCCATCGCCTGCGGTCTTGGGCTCATCGGCATCTGGCTGGCCATGCAGATCGACTGGCTTGTCCGGATTGTCTGTTTTCTCATCCGTTTCCACGGACATACCTGGGAAACCAAAGCTCTCGTATGAGGTTGGCGCGCATCGCTTTTGTGGAATTTTCTTCTTGCATTTTCCACGCTGTCATGATAGAATACATCCGCTTTGATGTGTCTTGACTCCAACGAGGAGGGGAATGATCATGGGCAAATTTTGTCAGATCTGCGGCAAAGGCCAGCTGAACGGCAACCTGGTCAGCCATTCCAACCGCAAAACCCACACCAAATGGGCACCCAATGTGCAGAGTGTTCATGTCGTGATCAATGGGGCTAACAAGCGGATGAATGTCTGCACACGCTGCCTGCGCAGCGGAAATGTCCAGCGTGCACTGCCGAAGACCCACGACGATGCAGTTGAGGCATAAGAAAAAAGCGGTGAAAACCGCTTTTTTTCTTGTCTTTTATG
>ONVN01000479.1 GCA_900321295.1 uncultured Eubacteriales bacterium | reverse complement strand
CGTGCAAACTGGAAACTGGAGCAGCCCGCCATCGTCGAGTGCCCCAAGTGCCATAAAATGAAGCTGTCCCATCATGTCTGCAAGTTCTGCGGTTTCTATGATGGTACGGATGTCCTGAAGCTCGAGGAAAAAGAAAATCAGGATAAGAAAGAAGCCTAATATATAGTCTTCAATGATCAAAGAGGAGTACTCCGGATGCCCGCCAAGAGAGGGTGGCTCATAGGCTGAGAGGCTGCCTGCCATGGCTTACGGAGGAATGTCGCTTTGGGAGAAGTCGCGGGAAACCGCACGGATGCATCCGTTATCGTGCAGTTGAGGCAGACAATGTCTGCGAAACAAGGTGGTACCACGGAGCAGTTCCGTCCTTCGGGATGGTCTGCTTTTTTTGTTTTAATTCGGTTTTGGAGTCTGCTATGTTGGAGAGACTGATGCATCCTGCCGTACTGCTTGTTTTGCTTGGAGCAGTCAATGTCTATGGGAGCAGCAAGCTGGCTGGATTGTTTTTGCGGGAAAACCCGAACGGAGCACTGATCATCAAGGGAGTCGGATGTGTGCTGGCAGTCGCCGGCGCACTGTGGCTGTTTATGACCTGATATCCGGAACATATGGAGGAAGTATGGAACAGACAATGGAAACAAAGTTCAATCCACAGGCGATTGAAAAAGAAATCTATGAAGCTTGGGAAAGCAGCGGCGCGTTTGTTGCCCATCGGGTGGAAGGAAAGAAACCCTTTACGATCGTTATGCCGCCGCCCAATATCACAGGCCAGCTCCACATGGGCCATGCCATGGACTGTACATTGCAGGATGCTGCCATCCGCTATCATCGCATGAAGGGTGACCCAACCCTCTGGCTGCCTGGAACAGACCATGCTGCCATTGCGACGGAAGTCAAAATCGTCGACAAAATGCGCGAGGAAGGCCTGACCAAAGAAAGTCTTGGCAGGGAAGGATTTCTGAAGCGTGCCTGGGCATGGAAGGAACAGTATGGCAACCGCATTACACTTCAGCAGCGCCGCATGGGCTCATCCTGTGACTGGAGTCGTGAGCGTTTCACAATGGATGAAGGCTGTTCCAGAGCAGTCCGCGAAGTGTTCTGCTCCTTGTATGACAAGGGCCTGATCTATCGTGGAACCAGGCTGGTTAACTGGTGCCCCTGCTGTCATACATCGATTTCCGATGCTGAGGTGGAGTACGAGGAAAAGGATGGCAATTTCTGGCATCTTTTCTATCCGGTCAAGGAGACCGGGGAAATGCTGGAGCTGGCCACCACGCGTCCTGAGACGATGCTTGGTGATACCGCCGTTGCCGTGAACCCGGAGGACGAACGTTTCAAGCATCTTCATGGCTGCCATGTGATCCTTCCTCTGGTAACCGTGAAATTCCGATTGTGCTGGATGAGCATGCGGATATGACCAAGGGAACGGGTGTCGTAAAGATTACACCTGCTCATGACCCGAACGACTATGAAGTCGGACAGCGTCATCAGCTTCCGATCGTGCGCGTTTTCACATATGATGGCCATATGACCGGCGCAAAGGAAAAGCAGGAGAATGAGGAACTGATTGCCAGCGGAAAAGCAGCGGTCAATGAACCCGTGGTTCTTGACTGCGGCAAGTATGCCGGGATGACGACTCTCGAAGCCCGCAAGGCCATTGTGAAAGACCTTCAGGAAGGCGGATATCTCGGAAAGATTGAGCCGCTCAAGCATGAAGTTGGCACCTGCTATCGCTGCCATACGGTTGTGGAACCGATGGTATCCAGACAGTGGTTTGTGAAGATGGAACCTCTTGCAAAACCTGCTATTGAAGCGGTTGAAACCGGAAAAACACGTTTTCTGCCTGAACGTTTTGACAAGACGTATATGAACTGGATGCGCAATATCCGTGACTGGTGTATTTCACGCCAGCTCTGGTGGGGCCATCGTATTCCGGCATGGTATTGCGATGAGTGCGGTGAGGTTATTGTCAGCCGTACCGATCCGACCGTCTGCCCGAAATGCGGATGCACGCATCTGACCCAGGATGAAGATGTGCTGGACACATGGTTCTCTTCTGCACTCTGGCCTTTCTCGACCCTTGGCTGGCCGGACAAGACAGAGGACCTCAAATATTTCTATCCGACAACTATGCTGGTTACCGGCTATGATATCATTACTTTCTGGGTTTCCCGAATGATTTTCTCCGGTATTGAACAGATGGGTGAGACCCCGTTTGAAACCGTCCTGATCCATGGTCTTGTCCGGGATGAGCTGGGAAGAAAAATGTCCAAGTCTTTGGGAAACGGTGTTGATCCGCTTGAAGTGGTGGATCAGTATGGTGCGGATGCTCTGAGATTCTCCCTGCTGATGGGGGTAAGTCCGGGAAATGACACACGCTACTCAACTGAAAAGGTTGAAGCTGCAAGAAATTTCGCGAACAAGGTATGGAATGCAAGCCGCTTTGTGCTCATGAATACACAGGAGCGGGTGGAAATCAATCCTGAAACGCTGACGATCGCAGACAAATGGATTCTAACCCGCTTCCATGATGCGGTGCGTGACATCACAGCCCACAACGAGGAAGGCGACTTTGGCCTTTCTGCAACACGAGTCTATGATTTTGCATGGTCTGAATTCTGCGACTGGTATATTGAGATGGCAAAGCCATGGCTGCTGGGCGAAGATGAGACAGCGAAACGCAATGTGCAGGCTGTGCTTCTGTATGTGCTTGAAGGGCTTCTCAAGCTTCTTCATCCGTTCATGCCCTTCCTGACAGAACAGGTTTACCATTATCTTCCGGGTTCTGAGGGATTCCTCATGCTGAAGGCCTGGCCGGAGAATGAAGGATATAATTTCCCTGAAGATTGCCGGAAAATGGAAGGCATCATGGAAGTGATCCGTCAGATCCGCAACATGCGTGCAGAAATGAATGTGCCTGCAGGCAGGCGTACGCGCCTCATGATTCTGCCGGCCGATGGATGGACGGAGACGATCTCACATGCCTCGCTCTACTTTGCACGTCTCGCTGGCGCATCCCAGACCGGTCTGATTGATTCAGCTTCTGATGTCAAAGAAAAGACTGTAACCAGCGTGACCTACGCGGGCACAGTGTATATTCCCCTTGGTGACCTTGTCGATATTGACAAAGAGATTGCACGTCTTGGCAAAGAACACGATAATCTTGTCAAAGAGATTGAACGTGCCGAAGGAAAGCTGAACAATCCCGGCTTTGTCTCCAAAGCTCCTGCTGCACTAGTCGAAGGTGAGAAGGAAAAACTGGAGAAGAACCGTGCAAGGCTGGAAGCGCTTTCTGCCCGTATTCAGGAACTCAAGGAATCAAAATAAAAAGAAAGTGGCGTTGAATGAAAGCCCAGGCAGTGATTGAAAAAATACATGCCTCCCGCGGGACCGGAGTCAAGCGGGGGCTTGAAAACACAGCCAGACTCATGGAAGCGCTGAATATTCATCCCGCAGTGCCCGTCATTCATGTGGCGGGCACGAACGGGAAGGGAAGTACCTGTGCGATGCTTGAGTCGGCTCTGCGGTCAAATCGCACAGGACTTTTTACATCTCCGTTTCTCCAGCGTTATGAAGAAAGAATCCGGCTCTGCGGTCGGCCGATGACGGAAGAAATGGTCAGTCGATATGGAAGTGAAGTGCTGGACTGCGCAGAGGAACTCCGGAGACAGGGAATCCATCCGACTCCCTTTGAACTGGGGACAGCTCTTGCGGCACTGACTTTCCAACGCGAAGGTGCCGGTGTCTGGATTCTGGAGACGGGCATGGGCGGGCGAACGGACCCGACAACCGCGATTGCTGCGGATCTGTGCGGGATAACATCCATCGGACTGGACCACAGGCAGTATCTCGGAAACACCCTTGATGCGATTGCCCGTGAAAAAGCGGGCATTATGTGCCAGGGAAAGGTATGTGTGGCATCCGGTGGGCCGGGAGAAACTGTTTTGCAGGAGGAAGCGCTGCGAATCGGTGCACATCTGATCTGTCCTCCTGGAAGCATACAGACGAGCTATTCGGACCGGATGGGATCGGATGCGATGCTTGTCTGCCGTGAGACATATCACCTTCATATTCCGCTGCCGGGGACTCACCAGATTCAGAATGCACTGCTTGCGGTGCGTATGCTGGAAGAAGCAAGACAGCTGGGGCTGTCCATCCCGCATGAGCAGATTCTTGAGGGAATTCAGGAAACACACTGGCCGGGAAGGCTTGAGTGGCATGATCAGCTCCTGATCGATGGGGCGCATAATCCACCTGCAGTCAGAAGCCTCGGGGAGTACATACGGCAATTCTTTCCAGAGCCTCCGATTCTTCTGACCGCTGTGATGGAAGATAAAGACACGCAGGCCGTGGCGAAAGAATTTGGAACCTATATTCATACTGCTGTCACGGTCAATCTTCCTGAACATCGAGCCATGAAAGACACCGAATGGGCGGAAACGCTGGCCGAGCACGGAATTCATGCAGAGGCCGGAGGAAGCGTACAACAGGGTCTTGAAAAAGCAGTCCGTCTAGCAGGAGACAGGCCTGTACTTGTGGCGGGTTCTTTTTACCTCGCAGGTATCGTCCGAACACTGGCCGGACTGAATCCATAAGACATGAGAAAACGAGAGCTGATCAAATGCATATCAGCTCTCGTTTTGCTATCCGAAAACACAATACCGGAAGGTTATGTTATGCCTGAATGAAGGTAAATTGTTCCCAGGGTATCTGTACAGGTGCGTGATGCAGGATCTCATCAACATGCATTAGGAGCGGGAAGTCAGAAAGCGATACGGAGTTCTTTGCTGCACGGATTCGTATGGCTTTTGCAACGCGTTCTGCCACGACCAGGGATTCAAGCGTAACACCCTTGAGCTCGTTTCGGGCGTCATCAATGTCCAGGCCTCGGCCGAGGAGAATGCCAATCTGGCGGGTTCTGCCGCCATAGACGGTCACATAGAGATCGCCGATTCCAACCCAGAGATTATTCAGATCAGTTACACCCTGCTGCAGAAGGAGACCGTGCATTTCACGGGCAGCTTGTCCGAACACGGCAGCCTGGGAGTTGAAATGCAGTTCACTGTCCAGACCAAACGCTTTCTGGTTGAGACCGATTGTCAGTGCAACTCCAAGCGCATAACCGTTCTTCAGAGCCACCGCGCTTTCGATGCCTATGATATCGGTGGAAAGACTGATATGGTAATAATCGGTCGACATCCATGCGCGAAGCTGCCTGAGAATGGCAAGATCGTTTCCGCAGAACGTTACTTCTGTCTGATCGTGAGCAACCAGTTCATAACTCGTGCATGGTCCTCCCACGGCATTCAGCGGGACCTTCTTTCCGAGTGCATCCAACTTTTTCTGCCAGAGAAAAGGGTAGGGAAGAAGATCACCATCCGGTGTATCCATAAGGCCTTTGGTTACTGTCAGAACCGGTGTGCCGTCCGGAATTCTGGGAAGAACATAATCAGAAAACCACTCGACGCCAAAACTGCTGACACCGCCGATCACCAGATCCGATCCGTGAAGGGCAGATTCCAATTCCTCAATCTGATAAAAGTGAAGCCCTGCAGGAAAATCCTTCACAAATTTGGGGTGACGGTTGTTTTCCTGACATCCGGTGATGATATCTCGGTCCAGATGGGTTCCGACAAGCCGGACCTCATGTCCGTTCTCGCGAGCCGGAAAGGCCAATGCGGACCCCATCATTCCGGAGCCGACAATTGTTATGACAGCCATTTTCTTTCTCCTCTCCATCGGTCCTGTAAGGTTGGTCAATAATCTTTCGTGATCCACATGAAATATCATGAATATAATATAGAATGCAGTAAGACTTGTCCATAGACAAAAACAAAAATGTTGGGAAAACCAAGACTGCTTCCTTGATCAGCGATATACGTACTTGCACTGTTTGACAGGATACTGCGACATGCGTGCTCAAATGGAAATTGACAGTACACGGTGGTGGCAGTACAATGCCTTATGCCCTCTCATGGGCAGCGAAGCGATAAAAACGGAGGATACACATGGCATTTCACCATATTCCCGTTCTTTTTGAGGAAGTCATGTCCTATTATCCGCTCAATCCTCAGGGAGTTTATCTGGATGGAACCCTTGGGGGAGGAGGACACAGTGAAGGGCTGCTCACAAGACTTCCCGAAGCAACCCTTTATGGAATTGACAGAGACCCGAATGCACTTAACGCTGCCTCGGAACGATTGAATCAATATCCGGGATTCCACGCTGTCCGTGGGAATTTTCATGACGCAAAAAAACTACTGATGGAGCAGGGAATCACACAGATTGATGCTGCTCTGCTGGATCTCGGGGTTTCTTCTCCGCAACTGGATGAAGGAGATCGTGGATTCTCCTACCACGTGGATGCTCCGCTGGACATGCGAATGGACCCTTCGCAGACTGTTTCTGCAGAAGAACTGGTCAATACACTTTCGGAAAAGGAACTGGCGAGAATTCTGCTGGAATACGGGGAGGAAAAATGGGCTGCACGAATTGCCAGAATGATCTGTGAACACAGGGAAAAAACACCTCTCAGATCAACCATGGATCTTGTGGCCTGTGTTGATGCTGCAATTCCGAAGGCGGTTAGGAGAAAAGACGAAGGTCATCCCGCGAGGCGAACCTTCCAGGCGATTCGCATTGCCGTCAATGATGAACTTACACCTCTTGATCCGGCAATCTGCGATATTGTCAGTATGCTTCGGCCGGGTGGACGCATGCTTGTGATTACATTCCATTCCCTGGAGGACAGAATCGTCAAAAGATGCTTCCAGCGACTTCATAATCCCTGTACATGTCCGCCGAAAGCACCCATCTGCACCTGTGGAAAAAAGCCGCAGGTTCGTATTCTTGGTGGCGGTGCCATCGCGCCGGGACAGGAGGAAGTTGAGCAGAATCCCCGCGCAAGAAGTGCCAAACTGCGTGTATGTGAAAAACTGGAGGAAAGCTGATCATGCCCACACTCTACGTGGTTGCCACACCGATTGGAAATCTGCAGGACCTGTCCCCCCGCGCACTGGAGACATTAAGAAATGTGTCCTTCATAGCAGCTGAGGATACACGGGTCACCATGAAGCTCTGTCAGGTTTTTGATATTCATACGCCGCTGGTGAGCTGCCATATGCATAATGAAGAGGACAGAGGGGAAGAACTGGCCGACCGGATGCTGCAGGAACAGGCAGATGCTGCCGTGGTGACGGATGCGGGAACGCCGTGTATTTCGGACCCAGGCCACCTTTTTGTCCGTGCATGTGTGGAACGCGGCATACAGGTACTTCCGGTTCCCGGTCCTGTCGCCGGTGCAGCAGCATTGTCTGTGAGCGGTATGGATTGCAGGGAGTGGAAATTTTACGGCTTCCTGCCCAGGGAAAAGAAGGACCTGAGGGAGGCACTTCTTCGAATTCCAAGAGAAACGCGCATAGGAATTGTGCATGAATCACCTTACCGGGTTCTGTTCCTGATGGAGCAGCTGGCTGAAGTGCTCCCGGACTGCCGGGTCTCTGTATCCTGCGATCTGACCAAGATGCATGAACTGACCCTGAGAGGAAATGTTCAGACGGTTTTTCAGACCATGAAAGACAACCCAAAGACAGAAAAAGGAGAATACTGTCTTGTTCTGGATGTCAGTGACTGCCGGATACCGGAGGAGAAGACAAAGGTCGAACTATCCGTGGAAATCAGGCTTCTTCAATGCATTATGGATGGAAAAACGCTGCGGGAAGCCCAGGAGTATCTGAGTGAAAACGGTGTCCGCAAAAATGCGGTCAAGGCTGCCGCACTCACAGTAAAAAAGCGCATGCTTGAGGATGAAATATGGTAAGAGATTTGGATGCCCGGCGGATTGAAGATGCCGTTTGTGAACTGTGTATACGTGCATGCCGCGAACTGCCGGAAGATATTGAAAAACGAATGAAAGAGGCAGCTCAGGAAGAAGACTGGGGCAAAGCGCAGTCGATACTGGAACTGCTTCTGCAGAATGCTGCCACCGCCAGAGAAAATGCGGTTCCGATCTGTCAGGATACAGGCATGGCCGTTGTGTTCTGTGAACTTGGTCAGGATGTTCATGTTGTGGGATCATTCGAACAGGCTGTATATTCTGGCGTACGACGCGGATATACCGAAGGATATCTCAGGAAGAGTGTAGTCGCGGATCCGCTGCGCAGGAAAAATACAGGGGACAATACGCCGCCTGTTATTCATCTCCGCCTGGTCCCGGGTGACCGGGTCCGACTGACGGTTGCACCGAAGGGTGCAGGTTCTGAGAACATGTCAAGGATGACGATGCTGACACCGGCTCAGGGAATGGAGGGTGTGCATCAGTTTGTCATGGAAACCGTTCGCCTTGCAGGTGCCAATCCATGTCCTCCGATGATCCTGGGAGTTGGCGTGGGGGGAAACTTTGAACGAGCTCCAGAACTTGCAAAAGAAGCGCTTCTTGATTCACTTGACGCGTGGAATCCGGATCCGTTCTATGCGGAGATGGAGAAAAAGTGGCTTGATGAAATCAATGAGATGGGGATCGGACCGCAGGGACTCGGAGGCCGCACGACTTGCCTTGGACTCCACATTCATCAGGAAGCAACCCATATAGCATGTCTTCCAGTTGCCGTGAATGTTGGCTGCCATGTTACGCGCCATGCAACGACGATACTGTAAGAAGGAGGCAGTGCCATGCGTGAGATCAGAACACCTTTGGACCGGGCAACCCTCTTATCACTTCATGCAGGGGAGCAGATCCTCCTCTCAGGCGTGATCTATACAGCGCGGGATGCTGCACACCTGCGGATGATGGAATGCATCAGGGAGGGCAAGAAACTTCCGTTTGAGCTTTCCGGGCAGGTGATCTACTATGCGGGTCCATCGCCTACGCCTCCCGGAGCTGTGGTAGGTTCCATCGGCCCGACAACCAGCATGCGTATGGATGCTATGACGCCGCCCCTTCTCGAGCGGGGGCTGGCGGGCATGATTGGAAAAGGGGGCCGCAGTGAGGAAGTACGCAAAAGCATTCAGGCGAATTCGGCTGTCTATTTTATTGCTGTCGGAGGAGCAGCGGCGCTCGGAGCACAATGCGTCAAACAACTGGATGTGATTGCATGGGATGATCTTGGCCCGGAATCGGTCAAGAGACTTGTGGTGGATAAGCTTCCGGTTATTGTTGCCATTGATGCATACGGCGCTGATGCCTTTCAGAATGGGCAGCGTGCATACCTTGAACAGAGGAACGCAAAGAAGCATGGAGTTTCATAAGGATCCATTCATATATGCTTATGCCTGAGAATTCAGCAAAGATTACCTGGCTTTCCCTGTGAGATCACATCAATCATATACTTGGGGACGGTTCTATGCGGCTGAAAACTTGCAGTCATACGGGAATTCTTATATAATTAACACTGTTCACTTCTTACGAAACATATTGATTGTAGCTAAAGGAGTTTTGCAAATGAGTTATGTGATCAGCTGTTCT
>ONVN01000137.1 GCA_900321295.1 uncultured Eubacteriales bacterium | reverse complement strand
TCAGCAGCCTTACGATACCAATGAGCGGCTTCGACATAATCTTGCCGGATACCGTTGCCATTGTAGAAGGCATCGCCGAGACGGCTTTGTGCAGAAGCATTGCCTTGATCAGCAGCTTTACGATACCATTTCACCGCTTCAGCAAGATCTTGATGTACTCCCTGGCCGTTGGCATATGCATAGGCGACTTTGAACTGCGCAATTGGATCGCCTTTCTGAGCTGCAATCAGTTTGGCTGCAAAATCTTCAGAAATCGGCTGTGTGTTTTGAGCTTTGTACGCGATCTGTTCAAGCGCATGATACATGGCAGAGGCATCACAAAATCGTTCTTCAGGGTTGTAGGCGCACGCTTTCAGGATAATCTGTGCGATTTCGGGTGAGGCGCACACAGGTGGTGGAAGCGGTTCACCGGCAAACCGCCGGATGTTGGGATCCTGATGACTGTTTTGATCAGCGGAAGCAAACGGCAGCTGCTGGCGGTTCAGGAAATAATAAAGGACAAGCCCCAGTGAATAGAGATCGGAGGAGAATCCGACCTTTTTGCCCGTTACGATCTCAGGCGCCATATAATCCAGGGTTCCTTTCATTGACATCGAGGAAGAGGAGCCGCTGATTCTCCTTGCCGTGCCGAAATCCGCAAGTTTGTAAATGCCATCCTCCGAAACCAGAATATTCTGTGGCTTGATATCCCGGTGAAGATAGTGTCTTGCATGCATCTTTTGCAGGGCACAGCAGATATTTTTTCCGAGCCGGATGACTTCCTTTTCGGTTTCGCCCGGATGCAGTTCTTCCGTGAAACGTGTCTGGGCAGGATCGAGCAGTTCCATTCGGATAAAAAGGTCAAAACCAGGCATGTCCTGCTTGGAGATGGGAAGAATGTCGTAGACCTGAACAAAGTTCGCATTTCCGGTGAACTGTTTCTGCACATCATATTCATCCGCGATGGACTGCATTTCCTGCTGGAAATAATGTCGCAGCACATCCTGATCGTGAGTCGCCAGTTCACCCATCACGGCATAAAGCTCTCCATCATCACGGGGCAGAGAAATATGCTTGACAGCGCATGAATAGACGTGGTTCAGGATGGTCTGCTGAGCCCTGTAGACAATACCATAGCTTCCTGCACCGATGATTTCCTGAAGGTACCATGTTCCCCATAAGGGTTCGGATGGTTTGATATTCATGGCTCTTTCACTCCGTAAACCGAATACTTCTTTGCTTGTATCATGAGATGCTGCACATATTATCGCATGAATCCATAAGCCGTGCAACCTAGAAACCAAAGGATGATGACGTTCAGAACATCGAATGCAGACCCGGAAATATCCCACAGTCCCTGCAGCAAAAAGCGCTGCAGGATCATATACAGTCCGGATTTGGGAGACCGGGTATCGTGCGTCACAGGACCAGAAAGAAGGCCAGCTGCCCAAACTGCAGCTGGCCTTTATGTCAGACAATTAGATCCATGGAAGACAAACCAGGGAATCGGTGATGCTCAGAAGTCATGCATCCTGTTTTCGGATTCGGAAAACGCATGGAGCTTCCTCTTTGCAATCTCAGAAGAGGGTCTTTCCCTGGCCTTTGTGAAAGGTCACAGTCCTAGGCAAACCCATGTCTTCCATTCCGGAGAAAGCAGCGGCCGGGAGACCAGGCGTATTGCTTTTCAGGGAGAAGCTTACTTGCAGACAGGACAGCGGCCATTTTCCATTACACGTCCACAGATGGGACAAAGCTGAGGAGCAGGCGCGAACACATTTCCTGCGCTGCTTCTTTTGCTGCCAGGATAACCACAGTTGGAGCAGTACTTACCGGACATCGCTGTTCCACAGATAGGACAACGCGGGGTACTGACTACTTTCGCAAGTTTCTCCATCTCATCCTGAATCTTTTTCTGCAGATCATCAATGGATTTGGTCAGCTTCTTAAGCCCGTGAATGAGTTCTTCGGAATCGTTATGGGAGGAACCTTTTTTCCCATCCTCGTTGGTGACGATGGTCCGCCGCAGGTCCCGGATACTGTCCAGAAGCAAATCGAAGGAATGGGTGATCTTTTCTCCGTTTTTGTCCGTAATGGCCGACTTCAGATCGTCCAGTTTGTCCGTGAGCTGTTTGCCAAGATTGTTCTGACTGGCAATCGCAGCGGAGGCAGATGCATCCTGCCCGTGCATGGTGACCTGGTTGTCACTCTCATGCATCCGGACATCCATCTGTTTGAGCTGAAGGGCTTTTTCAATTTCAGTCATCGTTTTGTAGAGATCGACGGCCTTGTCCATCAGGCTGTCGCTCCGCTTCTGCTGATCCTCAAGACGTTTGAGTTCTGCCTCACGGTCCTTTTCCTCATGTTCTGCGCGGTATTTGGCTTCCGCTTCTCTCGCAGCCTGCTCTGATTTGATGCGCGTCTCTTCAACTCCGTAGCGCTTTTCAGCCTCGGCCTTGAAATAGTCAAGCTGCAGCCGGAGCTTTTCAAGTTCAGCGCTCTGCTCATCTTTGGCTTTCTCGTACTCCCACTTTGCTGTCTCGTGGTCATACTGAAGCTTCAGCATATCCAGCTGCTGGGCGACCATTTCACGGCGGTCCTGAAGCTGATGCTCGAAGGTGAGGATATCCTTGCGTTCCTGGCGGTTATAGGCACTGGTATCCTGGCGTTCACGGCGGTCTTCTGCCCAGCGCGCCATACGCTCGGCAAGTTCAGCCTGTGCTTCGTTGAGCTCCAGGGTAAGCTTCCCCTGGGCACGGTCGTGCGCGACCTGTTCTTCATGGATGCGGGCGGTAGCCTCCACTTTGGTGCCGGCGATCTCCAGTTGAGCCTGTGCATCGGCGACACTTTCCTCGCGTGCTTCATTGGCGGTCTGCCGCTTTTCATCCAGGGTGTCGGAGAAGTTCATCTGGCGGAGCAGACGGCTGTATTCATCGAGTTTCCTTCTCCAGTCAAGGTTGGCAGCGTCGATTTCATGGAGAATACCGTTCAGCGTCCGGTCAAACTCGGCTTTATCCAGGCCGGTGGCATGCTGAATGCCGGCAATGGTCCGCTCATGCTCCTGCTGGCGGAGTTCCAGCTGCTGACGGTGGGCTTCCGTAAGGTTTTCCTTCTTCTGCTGGCCTTCGATCCAGGCAATTTCATGGCGGATCTTGCCGCTCTGACGAAGATCATCCTCATCAAGCTGCTTGTTGATGGCCGCTTCGTCAAGGGTCTTGCGCCGACGGAACTCTTCAAAGAGGGCATCGAAATCGCGCGTTTTCTGATCGGCTGTCATGCGGTCACGGAGAACTTTGATCTCATTTTCGGCGGACAGTTCATGCTTGACAGCTTCTGTCTTTCGATTCTGGGATGCCTGCTCCAGTTCATATTCATAGACACGGATGCGTTCTTCGCGTCCTTTGCGGCGGATTTCCTCATCGGTCCTGGCATCCTCAAGCGAAGAAAGGGTACCGATCCGTTCTTTTTCCTGTTCAACGAGTTTCTTTTCCTTCTCCAGGTCGGTCTGGCCAATGGCAACCTCGGCATCTGCATCCACCTGGTGCGTCTCCACTTCGTTTGCCTTGATGTCCTTGTGCTCAAGGAGATCGATCTCGCGGCTCGCTTTTCCTTTCAGGAAATTCAGATTGAGATCCAGCACGCTGCCCGGAACGATGGAAACATGGGGGAGAAGGGTCATGGATTCAATCCGCAGGGCCCAGGCATTGATCAGGGGTTCGAGCTGCTGGTCGATATAATTCATCATCCGCCCGGTCAGGTTGGAAAGATAACGGACATCGGGATCAAAGGTATCGATAAACTGCTGGGTGGCTGTCTGCAGATGCTGTCCGAACTGGCTGCTGACGAGGTCCCTGTAATAGTTCTGGACGTCCAGTTTGGTCACAGCCGGCGTTTTCTGCACAAACTGTTCGGCTTCCGAAAGCGCGAAGAAGCGCTCGCGGCTGAGCAGACGGAAACGGCAGGTACCGCTGTAACTGACATCAAAGCTGTATTCCGGACGGTCTTTGACATGGGCCTGGAACCTGGGTACAGACCAGTCAAAGGCGGTTTCCACAAACTGCTGGATCTGCTTCTGCTTTTTCTCAAGCGCATAGAAATCCGTGAGTTCCTGGGAGAGCGTCATGGAAGCCGGGGAGACCGTGCAGGTATAGATTTCCAGACCGTGCAGGCGGAGCGTGGGTTCCACCGCGGAGGTAAGACGCGCGGTGACCTCGGGAAGCACCTGATTGAAATCCCGTATATCCTCCGGAAGTCCTTCCTGAATCATCCGCTGAACGACGGAAGGCAGATAGGCATCCAGGGTTTTCTGGAAGAGATCCTGGATCAGGAAGGAGACATCCTCTTCACGGACTGAGGCCCCGGAGGAAAGAAGTTTTTCCACCGCGGAGGTTCTCAGGAAGATATCCTCGTCCACCTTCAGGAGCGTGCGTCCGGAAAGCTTCAGCTCCGTTTTCAGGTCATGGTTGCCGGCAATGTATACATCGAAAGGACTGGCCTTCCAGTCAAAGGGCGTTTTCGCTGTGCGCAGGAGCACCTCACGGTTCCGGGTAGAGGTGGAGGAAGTCTCCGTCTCGTGAACCTGGTATTCTGCACCGGACAGGGATTCCACACGCAGACCGAGGCGGTTGAGGCGGTCGTTCATGCGGTCGCGCACCGCTTCTGTCAGCTCCTGCTGGTACAGATGGATTTTCGCGGGGTCGGCGGACATGGTTCGTGTCAGCTGAACGACGGCATCGTACAGGCAGGAGGAGAACACATCCCGAAGCGTGGCAATCAGGGAGCCGGCCGGGCGTGAGTCCGTGGTGGAAACAGGAAGATACAGCAGGTCCTCTTTTCCGACTTCGCGGAATCCCACGAACTCGGCAAAGGCCCTGGCATCGATGACTTCAAGGGAAAGGTCGGCGTTTCCGGAAACGGAGTACTCCTTCTCACTGCCCGGCACACGGAAAGCAGAGGAGCGGGAACTGGCGCCGACATGGACGCTTCCCAGCTGTTTTGCGACACAGAACAGATCGGTCCTGAAGACGATGCCCGTGCTTTTCATGGCTTCGTCAAACTTCTCGGACTCCTCCAGACTGCAGTCTTCGAGCAGATAGCTGCCCGGACCGAGAGGATAGCCGCATGCACCGTTCTGGAAAAGCAGGCAGTAGGTTCCCTCACTGACAATAACCCGGCTCTTGTAGGCAAAGGTATGCTCGGGATGCTTCCAGATATAGTTGACAACCCTGCCCTCTGCATTCCGCTTGATGGTCATTTCCTGGGCGGTGGGCAGGGAAATACTCTGGGGCTCGGTATACTCCAGGTTCTGATACTGGGAGATCAGGTTTTCCGGAAGACGGGAACCGCAGACACAGCAGTTGACGCTGCCTTCATGCTTTTTCAGGACCACATTGGTGATCCCGCATTCCGGACAGGTCACCTGGACCGTCTCATGGCTGCGGAAAATCATTTTATGGCAGGAAAGGCAGGTACCGTCTTCGGACTTTTCGACCAGACGGCCGCAGTACGGACATTTGACGGTCGGGATTTTCCGGGGCTTCAGCGGTCTCCGGCACTCGGGACACTCATTTTTCGGAAGAACCCAGCCTTTGCCGATACCGAAGACGCCTTTTCTCCAGTGGGCTTCTACCGGTATGCCGCAGTTTTCGCACAGGACAAGACAGGTTTTGTTCAGCTGTACTTCAGACATGGATATGACCACCTTTCACGTAACGGCGCTTATTAGGAAAATTGTAACATCAGGGAAGCGGACTGTCAATGAAAAAGCCCGGAAGGGTCTATTTCATGCGGGTCTCCAGAGAACGGAAACGGACCTGACAGGCGGGATCGAAAGCATTGCGGCAGGCTTCCCGGAGGGAAGCGGGAAGGGTGACGGAAGCGAGGGCGGGACAGCCCGAAAACGCATACTCGTCAATGAACTCCACGCCTTCCCCGATTTCCACGTGCATCAGTTTCCGGCACCCGGAGAAAGCGAGGCGGGGGATCCGGCGGACGGAACCCGGGATCCGGATGCGCTGCAGGCCGCTGGAGCCGAAGGCAGCGGACCCGATGACCGAGAGGTCCTCCGGGAGATCCAGGGAGGACAGATTTGTGCATCCGTAGAAGGCCCGGTCGCCGATCTCGGTGACCGTATCCGGGAGCAGGACGGCGGAAACTCTGCTGTTTTCAAAGGCTCTTGCGGAAATGCCGGAGACGGTTTTTCCCTCCCATTCGGGCAGGACCTGTACATCCCCGGCGGCACCGGGCTGCAGGCGTTCGGCGGCTGCGACGGCACCCCGCATTGTATAGCGGACACTGCCCGGATCGTAGACCGGTGCAGAGACAGGGGTGCGGGGACGGGAGGTGACCAGGGGCACGGCGGTGTGACAAGCCGGACAGATGATTTCGGTCATGCCGGGGTCTGCCTGCAGATGGTCAAATCCGCAGGACGGGCAGGTCAGGACACGGCTCATGCGCTCCGGGGGAATGGGGACTGCCCGTCCGGAACGCAGGCACTCCCGGACATGCACCAGGCAGCAGGGCTGGCTGGAAATTCTCTTCACGGCCTCCAGGATAGCCCGGTCAAAGGGAAGCTGCCGGTGAATGCAGACGCCGGTGCTTTCAACGGGGAGGAGCATATGGGCGTCAAGCAGCTCCTGCAGCTCAGACGGCCTGCGGAGAACGGTAAAACCCGGTGTATCCGCGGTCAGGACGCCGACACTCATGTGATCCGCATACAGAATGAGGACCGGCGAAGCGTCCCACATCCAGAGCAGGGAGGCCAGCGCAAGGCTCAGGTCCGCACAGCTTCCCCCGCAGCTGACGACGTAGCCCGGGTCCATGACGGGTTCATGGTCGGGATAGAGCGGGGTGGAAACCGGCTGGTACATGAGATGCTCCTTCAGCAGGCCGTCATACAGGTGATGCAGGACATCCCGGGCGGAGGCTTCCGGCGGGCAGTCCGCGAGCATCCTGGCAGCAAACCGTTTCAGGGCGGCATCTTCCGTGCGTACGTAGGACGAAAGGAAGGCGGCGCGGGCAAAGTCGGTGGGAATCTGGGAGGCGGGGAGAACGCGGACCTGAAAGGGAATTTCCGCCCTTTCGTTTCCGGAAGCCGTAATGATCAGACGGCCGTCATGCGGCCCGACCTCCAGACTGCCCGGAAGAACCAGGGCGTTCAGCAGCCGTCTTTCTTCCGCCGCGGCATCGTCTTCCGCACCGGGGGCAACCGAACGCACGGAAACCCGGGCCGTGGACAGGGAGCCGATCCGGGCCTGGATGCGCAGCCAGTCGGATTCCGTTCCCCGCACATTCCGGAGGGAACAGGCATGGAGGAGCGGGGCTTTTCCGGCCAGAACCTCGGCCAGACACCACGTGTCCCGGAAGACGGGATTCAGCTCAAAGGCACCAATCCGCATGGCATGCTTCACTTCCTTTCAGGAACGGATGGGAAAGGGTTCAGGCAAACGTGATTTCCAGGGTGTACATCGGGGCATCCGGGAGTGTCAGTCGAAGGGACGGCCCGGCCTCCGCACAGAGCGGTTCCCGGTCGTCCAAGAGGATACGGACCGAAGCCCGGACGCCCTCTTCCAGGGAGATCACCAGCTCCTGACCTTCCAGGGCAAGCACCAGGGCACCCCGGTCATCCTCGAGCACGGTGGCCTCCCCGTTGGCATTGAGGGCATATTTGCCCGCGCATCCTTCATCCAGCAGGGAATCCGGGTCAAAGCAGAGCCGATTCCCCACGCATCCGAATTCCACGGACAGGAAGCCGGAGCGGGTTCCGGACGGAGCCGGAGCACCGCCCGCCGAGGCAACGGCCTGATAGGCAGAGCCGCTGAAGAGGTTCAGGGAAGCCCTCCGGTCTTCCGTGTGCAGAAGATGCCGGACCGTGCGGATGTTTTCAGCAAACGACCTGCATTCAGGGCAGGAAGCAGCGTGCAGAAGAATCTTCGCCTTCAGCGCATCCGGGCAGTCCGGGGAAGCAAAACGCATCCATTGTTCTCTCGTAATGACATCACACATACGTCAGTCTCCTTCTTGTCGGGCCAGCAGGCTCATCAGGCGGCTCTTGCTTTTGCGGAGCCTGTCGGCGGTCACGCCGTCCACGGTTTTTTCCTTTTCTTCCTTTTTCAGCCGCGCCTGCATGCTTTTCCGGAGGTCCGGAATCACGAGCTTCAGAACACCGGGATCCAGGGGCATCGCCTCAAGGCAGTTCACGATCATCTCCCCGATCTCCTCCAGCGTCTTTTCCTGCAGGTCCTGCTCACAGTCCTCATAGGTGGTACGGCTGTTGTGTTCCTGGGCAAGAATGGAATAGAGGACACACAGCACGGTCTCCGTGGCGCAGGAGGATTCCATGAACTGACGGAAACGGGAGGAGATCGCGTCGGCCTGAAGCAGACGCCGCTCGGCCGACTGGGTGCCATCCGTCAGGCGGGTGCCCAGAGGAGCATCCCCGCTGTCCGGATCCCCTGAACCGCCGTCCAGGGAAGCAACGGTGAACGCGTCATACAGCCGCTTTTTTTCGGCTTTCATGGAGGTCAGCACCTGGTAGAACAGCCACTTCTGGCGCTGGAACGCGCTGAAGGACTGCTCCGAGGGCCGGTCCGGGTCATTGCGCGGGTCCTCCAGATAGCGGTCGATGGTTTCGAGCAGATCGATGAAGGCGGCCTGGGAATAGCATTCCAGGTCGTCCTGCGTGGCGCCGGAAAAACCATACTCGGAACGGTAATAGACAATGGAACGGCAGACTTTTTCCACCTGCCGGAAGAGGACAAGCGCCATCTGCTCGCGGTTGTCCCTGCGGAGCTGCAGAAGCTGGCGGAAAAAGGAATCCGAACCGAAAAGCTCTGCCATACAGAGCCTCCTTTCACTGCTAAGAGCAGCGGTATTCGAGGATTGTCCGCCGGGAAGCCTGCTTTTTTTTCGGCAGCCGGCGGACAAACAGATCTGACTGATGCTATATAGAAGCAGAATAGCATAACATGCTTTCAAAATCAACGATTTGTTCAGAAAGGAGCGTCCCATGGAAACAGGAAAGATCTGGCAGAGGGAGACGCAGACGGGGAAAAAGGAAGTACGGGCCGGAAGGGAAGAGGAATGCTTTCTGATCACATCCGGCGGCCGGATCCTGGATGCCCTGCTCCCGGGGGAGGAACGAACGCTTCGGATCCCGGAAGGCAGCTGCCTGATCACTGTCCGGCGGCAGGCCGTTCTGTCCGGCGTGCTCGGCTGCGGCGGCCTGCGTTCCCCGGACGGCAGCCGCTTCGGTGCATGGTTCCGTTTCACCTGCCGTCTTCTGTCGCCCAGGCGCTTCGCCCGGGCCTGCAGCGGGGAAGCGGGCGGGGACGGTCTTCCGGAGGAGATGCGGCGCAGGATGCAGAAGGAAATGCAGCGCATCCCGGCGGAAACCGTGGAAACATCTTTCCCGGAGCGCTTTTTCGCCCAATATATGGAAAATGTCCGTGCGCACTTTGAAAAGGAGGCAGAGAGGGCCGGCCTGGAGGTCCTGAGCTTTGTTCCGGGCCGGATGACCGGAGGGGAGGCGGAGATATGAACCGGGAAGACATGCGGCGGCTGATCCGGGGACTGGATGCGGCCTCCGACGGGACGTCGGGTCTGTCCTTCCGTCTTCTGGTCTTTCTCCGGGAAGCACTCCTCGGCATGGACCGGGAGGGGTTTCTCGGGCGGCTGCCCGGAAAAAAGCTGGAAGAGCTGGGGTATGCCTGCGGGGCGGCTGCCGGAAAGGCGGATCTGCAGGCCCTGCTTTCCGTTTTCCGGAAGCTGCTGACCGCCCTGGAGGCCGGCGGAACCCCGGGAGTGGAAAAAGGAACCCGGCAGGAGGCCCGGGACGCGGTCCGGTATATGACCTGTGTTCTCCGGCTTTACCGGGATGGCCGGAGGCTGGCCGGGCAGGCGGAAGAAGAGGACACAGAAAGCGATTGGGAAGACGGGGAGCGGAGGCTCCGGGAAAAACTGGAGCAGCTTCTTCTTCTCTATGAGGTGACCGCAAGGACCGGGATCCAGACACGGGCCCGGAAAGAAATGGAAGCCCTCCGCGCCGTCACGGACCGGGGGTGCGAACCGGAAGAGCTGCAGGAAACCCATGCACGCCTTCTGGAAGAAGAAACGATGCTTCTGGAAAAAACCGGGGAAATGAAAAAAAGTTTGCGGAGCGGGCGGACAATGGACGCCCGGGACGGCTATGAAGGATGGAAGCTGCAGGGAACCGGAAAGGAGGAGAACGATGCGACCATTTGCCGATTGGAAGAACCGGAGCCGGAAAGCGGAGATTGAAAGGAACGTGAAGTACCGCCTGGCTTCCGGAAAACTGAGCCGTGCAGAAGGAGACATGGAAAAGCTGGTGGCCTCCTTCCGGCAGAAGGCGGAGGAGGCTCAGCGGGCCGGGAACCATGATCTGGCCGTGCATTTTGCCGGGGAGGCGGAACGCCTGAGCCGGCACCTGGCCTCCAGCACCCAGATGCGCAGGACGGCGGACACGGTGCAGGTGCTCTCGGAAGGAAACAGAGCCTTGAGGGAAACGCTGGAGATCACGGGGGAGATGGCGGACGGGATGGATCCGGAAGCGCTTGCCCAGGCAAGAATGGCCTGGGAGGTGAACCGCGAGCAGGTGGAGATGCTCATGGCGGAGAGCGATGCGGCCTTTCGGGATATCCAGGGTCCGCAGGACACGCAGCAGCGTGCCCGGGGCGAGGCCTATCTCCGGGAAATCATGAAAAGCCGCACGGAAGCCGAGAAGAAACGCAGCCGGCTTGTGCAGGAAACCAACCGGAAACTCGATGAGCTGCTTAAGAACAGAACGTCCGCAGGACAGGATGAAACAGGAGGCTGAACAACATGAAGGAATGGATCCGAAAGGTGATGCGGATGCTGGGCATCCGTACCAGTGCCCAGAAAGCCAGGGAGCGGGAAATCCGCTACCGGATGAAGATGAAGAAGCTCCAGAACCATGCGCGCCAGCTTGAGCGCAAGGCGGAGACCGGAAGACTGGAAGCCTACCGGCTGGAAAAGAACGGCGAGCATGAGAAGGCCGTCCAGGCCGCTTCCCAGGCCATGAACAGCGGGAACATTGCACGCACGGTCAGCACGGAGATCCAGAAGTGCGAGAACGCACACGACAAGGCGGAATCCACCCGGCTGATCCGTGAATCCTATCTCCTGATGAATGAGGCCGGGGAAATGGTGACCGACATGGCGGATGTCCGCGGCTTTGAAATCGCCAAGGCGAAGAACGAGGAAATGCGCCTGCGCATGGAGCAGACGAATGAACAGCTGGACCTGATCCAGGAGGGCATGGACCTGGATGCAGCCGGGGAAACACGGAACGAGGCCGGAGAGGCTGCCCTGGCGGAGATCATGGCACAGTTTGGTGAGACCCCGGTCACAGCCCCGGTGCCGGCGGAACCCGCCGTCCCCCTGTCCGACGAGGACCGGAGAGCCTGGGTGCAGAGCCGGAAGGAAGCGATCCGTGATATGGTGGCCGAAGCGTAAGGAAGACGGCAGGGACCGGAGAAAGGAGACGGAACATGGAGAAAGAGAATCTGTATCAGGCCTATCAGGACCGGCTGCATGAGGCGATCCGCATGGATGAGCGCGCATGCATGCAGCGCAGGAACGGCGAAGGCACGAAAGCGGCCGCCAGTTTCCGCGAGGCGGCCGCCCTCTATGCGGATGCTGCCCGGCTGATGGTCGAACTGATTGACGACTGCGCGGCTGAAGAGCTGGCGGATTACCAGAAGAGCGTGGACCGGCTGATTGCCGTGTCCCGGCAGATGAAGGACCTGGCGGAGGAAGCCGAGCGGCAGGCGTCCGGGAAACCCAGGGAATCCCAGGGCAGGACACCGGATGGCCGCGAAAAGGTGCCCCAGCGGGAGGAAGGCGGGGAGGAACCCGGCTTCACCCCCGTCACGGACGGAAAGGAGGTCCGCTTTGAGGATATCGTGGGCCTCGAGGAAGCGAAGCAGATCGTGCTCGATGAGATCATCCATCCGATCACCTACGCGGAAATCTACCGGGAGTTCAAAAAGTCCAACGGCGGCGGCCTGCTGCTCTTCGGACCTCCCGGCAGCGGCAAGACCATGCTGGCACGTGCGATTGCCAATGAGGCGAAGCTCCCGTTCTTCTCCGTCAAGTGTTCGGACATCGTGGGCAAGTATTTCGGGGAAGCCGAAAAGAAGACCAAGGCGCTGTTTGACGCCGTGCGCGCAGCCGGGAATGCCGTGGTCTTCCTGGATGAGGCGGAAGCGCTGGCGTGCCGGCGCGGCGGCAATTCCACCGTCATGAACCGTCTGGTGCCGGAACTGCTGGCGCAGATCGACGGATTTGACAAGTTTGAAGGACACGTCATCGTCATGTTTGCCACGAACCGGCCCTATGACATCGACCCGGCGTTTCTGCGCTACGGACGCCTGGCCACCCTGTGCTATGTTCCCCTGCCGGATTATCCGGTGCGTCTTGCCCTGATCCGGAAGGAGATGGAAGGCAGACCCTGCCAGAGCGACCTGGATTACGGGAAGATTGCGCGGGAGACCCGGAACATGTCCTGTGC
>ONVN01000138.1 GCA_900321295.1 uncultured Eubacteriales bacterium | reverse complement strand
GGGGATTCTTTCCCGGGGACAGCTGCAGCTTCACGCATTGTCCAGTATGATTATCCGTATCAGTACGCCCGTTCCTGGGGCTGTGGCACTCAAGGATCCGGTCCTGACGATGGATGAGATCGATATCACCCATCTGCTCAGTGCTCCGGAGGATGCAGGCCTTGCATTTCCCGCTCTCGTCTATACACTGTCTCTGCCTGTTCTCCCCGCCGATGGTCCGGTTTATCTGTCGTTCGGAAATGTCCATGATATGGCTGTTATTTCCTGTGATAATATGGAAAAGCATCTGTTGCTCACTCCATGGGAAGTCGACCTTTCAGCGTTCCGCTGCCTGAACCCCAAGTCGCTGAAGATCACGGTAACCGGTGCACGTGTTACAGAGATGGACGGCATTCCCTGGCCCTGCGGCCTGGAAGGACCTGTCCGCCTGCGTTTTCCCCATCGCAAATAAAGCATTGCTTTCAATCAGCCTCTTTTCATCAGGGAAAGGGGCTTTTTTCCCTTTCCCCTTGCCCTGCTCTTCAGAAATGTTTATACTTACAAGTAAGAACAATGAGGAGGGAAGAATCATGATCCACGCAAATCCTCTGCAGAGCGAAATGGATACCAGTCATCGCTTTATTACCATGGGTGAAATCATGCTTCGTCTGACGCCACCCGACTATGCGAAAATTCGCATGGCCACTTCCTTTGAAGCTTCCTATGGCGGAAGTGAAGCAAACATTGCTCTGTCCCTTGCCAATCTCGGCATCGATTCAACATTCTTCTCCGTTGTTCCCAATAATTCTCTGGGGAAGAGTGCCATACGCTGGCTGCGTTCCAACGATGTGCACTGCACACCCATGATTCTGTCGACTCCAGAGGAAACACCTTCCCATCGGCTTGGAACCTATTTCCTGGAAACTGGTTACGGTATTCGTCCCAGTCAGGTCATCTATGACCGCAAGCATTCTGCGATCACAGAGTATGATTTCTCCCGTGTGGATCTTGGCAGTCTCCTTCAGGACTTCAACTGGCTGCACCTCTCCGGTATTACACCTGCTCTTGGTCCCAGCCTTCAGAACCTGATCCTGGAAATGCTGAAAGTTGCCAAGGAGAAAGGCCTCACCGTAAGTTTTGATGGCAATTTCCGTTCTACGCTCTGGAGCTGGGAAGAAGCCCGTGATTTCTGTACAAAATGCCTGCCCTATGTTGATATTCTCTTTGGCATCGAGCCTTATCATCTGTGGCGTGACGAAAGTGATCTTTCCAAGGGGGATGTTAAAGACGGTGTTCCTCTTCAGCCAAGTTATGAGGAACAGGACGAAATCTTCCAGGCCTTTATTGCTCGCTACCCAAATATTCACTGCATAGCACGCCATGTCCGTTATGCACATTCCGGTTCAGAAAACAGTCTGAAAGCTTTTATGTGGTTTGATGGACACACTTTTGAGAGCAAACTGTTCACGTTTAACATTCTCGATCGTGTTGGCGGTGGAGATGCCTTTGCTTCTGGTCTCATCTATGCCATGATGAAGGGTTATAAACCAATGGATATGGTCAACTTTGCCGTCGCCTCCAGTGCGCTCAAGCACACAATTCATGGAGATGCAAATATCATTGACCAGGCTGATACCATTCGGAACCTGATGAATATGAACTATGATATCAAACGATAACTGTCTGTATAAACAGCGCAAAAACGAGGTGCTCATGCACCTCGTTTTTGCGGGGAACCGATCAATTATGCTTTGTTCTCATCAAGCCGGGCAAGCATGGTTCTGTCTACTTTTCGATAGAAAAACAGCGAGATCATCAGCGAGACAAGTTCTGCAATCACAAAACTCCACCATACCATGTTGACATTATGGGTCATCTCACTGAGAAGCCATGCAGATGGAATCAAGACAATAAGCTGTCTGCAAAGAGAAATCACCAGAGAATAGGTTCCCTTGCCCACCGCCTGAAAAACGGTACTGAATGTGATGCCGCATCCAGCCATCAGAAAACACAGGCAGATTGTGCGAAGTGCCGGAATCCCCATCGCCGTCAGTGCAGCATCCCCGCCCTCCTGTTCAAAAAGAGCGAGCAGGGTTTCCGGGATCAGCAGGAAAGCAAGCATTCCGATCCCCAGAATCACCATTGCATACGTAAGGGCTACGCGGATACATGCATATACACGCTTTCTCTCGCGTGCGCCATAATTGTATCCTACAATGGCCACCATCCCGTTGCTGAGTCCGAACACCGGCATGAACACAAACGACTGCAGCTTGAAATAGATTCCGAGTACATTGACCGCCACTGCGCCATAAGGGATCAGAATCATATTAAAGATGATATTCATAACCGACGAAATGGCCTGCATCACCACGCTGGGAAAGCCGACCGCAAGTATATCCCGGATCGTTCTTCCCTGAATATGGAATTCTGAAAAACGAAGCTGTAATTCTCGATTCTTTGTCTGATTGAGAAACAAGCCTACTCCCATGCTCGCCCATTGCCCAAGTACCGTCGCGATGGCAGCACCCAGCGCTCCAAGACGTGGGAAACCAAGAAAACCAAAAATCAGGATCGGATCCAGAATCAGATTTGTCAGAGCGCCGGTCAGCTGGGTAATCATCGAGAGGACCGTATTTCCTGTCGACTGCATCATGCGCTCAAACACAACAGCTGTCATCAGACCAGCCGAAAATGTCGTCACTGTGCCAAGATACTGATAGCCGTATCTGCGGATGATTTCCCGGAGATTCTCTTCCAAACCTGCCGATAGTGCATCAAAAACGGGTTTTGTTAAAAACAGGCCAAAGATCAGGAAAAGCAGAAAACCGCACAGTTCCAGAAACACACCATTCCACGCGGCTGCACGTGCTTCCTCCGGTCTTTTTTCCCCAAGCCGCCTGGAAATCAGGCTGTTAATGCCCGTCGCCAGTCCGACACTGACGGCAATCATCAGCATCTGAACCGGCATGGCAAGAGAAACAGCTGTTAGCGCATTCGCATCGAATTTTGCCACAAAAATCGAATCTACGACATTGTACAATGCCTGCACAAGCATGCTGATCATGATGGGAATTGAGATCTTTGGAACAAGCTTTGTCATCGGCATTGTCCCCAGCATCTTGGATCGTTCTGACATGGATTGACTCATAGGTACCTCCGCGAGATAGTTCATGTGTGCTTTGCCCTTGTTAAAAAGACACATTCCTGTATTCTTGCATGGTTTTTCTTTTTGTCAATACAAAAGATGGTTTTTTCGCATCCGAACGGCTTTTTCATTGCATATTGATCCTGCAATGTGCTAAAATCCAAACATCAGTCTCAGTACACGGCCTCTGTGCTGTGCATCTGATCAAGGGAGCATATTATGAAACTGCATTGTCTCATCTTTCTCACTTTAGCACTCCTCGTTTCCCTGTTATTCGTCACAGGCACCGCAGAAACAATTAGCTATGGCAAAAACACGTATGATCTGGATGCCGACAGTATTGACCTGGGAACAAAGTTCATCAGTAACTTTGATGAGTTTTATACATTTCTGGACCAGTTCCACCACCTGAAAAAAGTGGATATGTTTGCAACACGTGTCACAAAAGAGCGCATCGAAGAAATGTCTGCCCGTTATCCGGAAATTGAATTTGGATGGACGATTCATTTTGCTGAACATACTTTCCGCACAGATGTGACTGCTTATTCCACACTGCATGTTGCCAAAGCGAAAAAGCATGGTGATGAATATATTTCTCTGGTCCGATACTGCAGGAACCTCCGTGCCCTTGACTTCGGGCATAATGCCGTTACGGATCTGTCCTTTCTCTATGATCTTCCTGAACTCCGTATTCTGATTATTTCCGTCAATCAGGTGGAGGACCTGACTCCGATCGCCAGTCTGAAACATCTCCAATATCTGGAAATGTTCACCAATAAAGTCCATGACCTCTCTCCCCTGAGCGGACTGACAGAGCTGCTGGATCTGAATATTTCATGGAATTATATCGATGACCTGACGCCCATCCTTGGTCTGAAAAAGCTGGAGCGTCTCTGGACCTGCCGTGCCATCAACCGGGATACGCTTACAAACCTGTCCGAAGAGCAAATTGCCATGATTCAGGAAGCCATCCCTGGAATTGATATTTTCAACGGTGAGAATCCAACCGGTGGAACCTGGCGCCAGCATCCGCGCTACGCAGTAATCAAACGCATGTTCCGGACCGGAGTTTATGAACCCTTTGAGGATTCCTCCAGCCAATAAGACACACTCAGTTCTGTCTGCAGGACACCATGATGCCAATCAATATTCGCCATAACACAAGCAGCGGGCCGGTAATGATACCGGCCCGCTGCAGTTTTACAGGAAAGCACTGATATAGGCAGTCAATGGCAAAGTCACAAGCGATGAAAGCGTAGACACAAACACGAGATTCGATGCAAAATCCACATCTGTATGATATTCAATCGCAAGCAGACCTGTGGTCGTCATGGTCGGAATACCCGTAAGCAGCATAAGGAGAAGCGCTTCTTCCGCCCCAAGGAACTGCCTCGACAGCAGAAAAACAAGAAGTGGCGCTATCAACTGTCGTAGGACGGCAAACCCAAGGGCAGGAACAACTGTCCCTTTCAGATTCTTGCTCATATAGCAGATATTCGCGCCGAGAAGCATCATCCCTACCGGCCCTGACACACTGCCGACATTGGTTACAGCATCTATCACCTGCCGTGGAAGAGGGATACGCAGGCTCATGATCGTCAGTGCCAGCAAAATGGCTATCAGCATGGGATTGATCAGTTTTTTCAGAAATGTGCCTGCCGACCTGCCTTCGCGATTCTGAGTACACCCTTCAGAATACAGCATGAGTCCAATCGTCCAGACATAAAGGGTATCCATCGCAGCCATGACTGGAATATAACCCTGTAACTCCGGAAGTACGGAGAGAATCAGTGGAATGAAAAGAAAACCAAAATTTCCCCCCACCATGCCCCCTGTAAAACTGTTCCGCTGTGGAAATCGCAGTTGAAAGACTTTCGCTCCTGCAATTCCAAGAACAGTCAGCAGGACATAGGCTACCAGCTGCATCAGCGCAAAAAGTTTCTGGTCCGCGAATGTTGCAAATGTGGTTCCTCGTTCGAAAACAAGCCCCATCTGAAGGCAAGGCAGACAAACCTTTACAACAAGCGCTGACAGTGTAGGAAGTCCGTCCCGGGGCAGTATTCTGATCTTTGCAAGGACAAAACCAAGTACCATCAAAATGAAAAAGTAAATCATTTTGGGCATGATTACCGAAAACAGCTGCATATCATCACCCCAGACGGACCAGGTCAGCGGAGACCGTCCCATCGCACTTTGTGATCAGACGGTTTCCAGCCGGAAACACCGTCAGCCTTTTTCCATCCATATATGCTTTTGCGTTCTTCCCATCGCTGAGCAGTTTGTACTCATGTTCTCCCCATATTCTTGCAAATTCGAATTCTTCTCCTTCCACTGCACTGAAAAGAACATGGTCGAATTCAAGATCAATCCCTTCCATATGCGCAAGATACTCCAGCGCTGCAAGCATGGTGGGCCCATACGCATCCTGAATGGGTTCCGTATCGCCAGGTTTCAGAGGAGCATGACTGATCATGCCTACAAAAGTCGGTTTGCCTGTCAAGGGATCAAACTGCTGAGGATAGACATAGCCACCATCTGCAAGCGCCTGCAAAAACCTTTTTCCCAGTTGCGCCGCAATGTCTGCCCTTCCATATCGCTCAAGTGCAAGGATTGCCCGCTGATAGGTCAGCCCTTCACACTGACCGGACCAGTTGTTTTCCGGTGCATTCCGAAAGTCCGGATCCGAAACCGAGACAGACGGAAGTGGCAAATCAGTCCAGAATTCATGCGGATTCATAAGATGATCTCTTACAAACTGATCTGCCATATCCTTTTCAAAGCTTCCCCAGTACATGCAGCGAAGATTGTTATGTACAAGCTGTTTCATTTTTTCGCCCTTTGCATTGCGGTCGAAACATGCATGTATGCTCTCATCCCAGAAAACACGCCGAAGAACATGTCGTCTGTGTTCTGCTTCCCTCTGCCATTTCTTTTCTTCCTGCTCATTCATCAGAATCGAAAAAATCGAGCGAAGGGTATCACACGCTGCATAGTCCCAGCTTGTTACATCCATGCTGTCCATGGGCACAATCCCATATCCTGTCGGCGGATTGTCCTCTGTCCAGTAATTTGGACTGTCACCATAGCGCAGTGCGTTATCCTCTCCTGTATCATATACACAAAAGCTTTGCAAAGCACCCGTCAATGGATTCTCCCGGTATTTTGACAGGTACTGATGCATACCCTGCAAGCCTTTGCAGAGCAGTTCCAGATAATCCTTCTTCTGTCCGAAAAGATAATACAGATTCAAAGCATGCCACGGAAAGCAGAATCCCTGAAATTTGTTATACTCCGGTATCAGTTTTCCGTCCCTGAAAGCGATGGAACCCGGCATGCGCCCGTCATTCCGCTGGCACTGGAGAAACAACAGTGAATTGTTGAGTGCTGCTTCCTGATCATATCCGGCATACATTTCTCCGCCCATCGGCTGCGTTTCCAGCCATATTTTCTGATAGCCCCCGCCTTCCACCAGCACACGATACGCGCCAAACTGTTGCAGGTTTCCTCGCAGTTTCTGCGTACAGGTGTCATAGATGTTCTGGTAGCGTTGATTCGCAGTTTCAAAACTGACCTCTGTCCGCATCCAGGCATTCCCCTCCTTCCCGAACGATCCGCTGGTAATTCTCACGATCTGTTGCGCCTTCCGTTGAAATGCAAAGCACCACAGAATTCTGTCCGAGCCCAAGCGCATCCTTTGCTTCCGGATACTGTCGCAGAATCTGTATGACCGCTCCGATCGCCGAAGCACCGCTTTCGCCTGATTCAAGGACAGGATCCCCAGGATACGGATATGCCAGTGTACGCATGCCGGTTGCTGCATCGTCATCATCCAGCGTCAGAAAGAAATCAGCCTGGTTTTTCAGCATCTCCCAAGCCGTAAGACACGGAAACCCGCAGCAGAGACCTGCCATCATTGTCTGCATGCTGCCTTTCGTCGCATGAAGGAGGCCGTCATTGACTTTTGCTGTTTCATACAGACAGTCAGCCTCGCTTGCTTCCACAACGGAGATCATCACTTTTTCGCCATACAGGAATCGAAAATACGCACACAGACTCGCCGCCATAGAGCCGACACCCGCCTGAAGAAAGATATGCGTGGGCGTCACTGAAATCTGTTCCCGGATTTCATCCCCCATGGTCAGATAGCCCTGCATAATCCGCGCGGGAATCTCTGTATACCCTTCCCAAGCGGTATCCTGCACCAGCATCCAGCCTTCCTCCTGCGCTTTTCGTGCGATCATAAGAACCGTCTCATCATAGCTGCAATCAGTGACAAACGTTTCCGCGCCTTCTCTCCGAATGTTGTCCACGCGTTCATTCGCGCTTCCTTTTGGCAGGTAAACATGGCATTTGCAGCCAAACAGCCTGGAGGCATAAGCGATTCCCCGTCCATGATTGCCATCCGTCGCTGTGGCAAACACGGGCTTTACAGACAGGTTACGGATGATTTTCTCATAATCCCAGTTGGCTCCAAGTCCTATCCTTTCCGCTAAACAGAAAGCCACACAGTACGTTCCGCCCAAGCTCTTGAAAGCGTTGAGGCCAAACCTTGTACTTTCATCCTTGATATAAACTCCGGAAACACCAAGATGTCTGGCAAGATAATCAAGTGCATAAAGCGATGTCGGCATATAGAAAGGCATGGACCGGTGAAAAGCATGAATTGCCATCGCTTTCTCGATGTCAAAGTCACTGTAGGATACTCTGTTTCTATTATCGTTTTTCAGCCATCTGATCATAGGCCTGCCTCACAGAATCAGCATTTCTGCATCCGTTGTCGCTACATATTCCGGGCGATGTTCAAAGCCTTCCGGTTTGACCGAATAACCTGCCAGCGTTAAACGGTGGATGTGACGCACCCACAATCCATAGGCCGGTGCATCCCCAATTTCGTCGATCATGTGTGCATCAGGGTATGTATCCTTCATGCGCGGATAATCACTTTCGGGGTGGACCGTTTTTTCGGATGTCCGCTGATACACTTCAATATCATGCATATAGACATCTTCGATGGCACGTTCCGGAGACCCGAGGAAATAGGAACCCCTCGGCCCGCATTCTTCCGCCCGGATATGGGAGAAGAAAATATGGTGCATTGTGCCTGCATCAGGCGTTGGATCGCCGGGTTTCACTCTGCCCCGGTTTTCCAGCCGCATAAAGAAAGGACTCCATGTTCTCCGGATGCTCACATTTCGTATCAGGATTCCCTCAACTTCTCCGCCATCCATCATTTCCAGAGACACGCCGCTGTCGGCCCAGGGATGCTTAAGTCCCGAAGGATCCGCTTCAATGCCGCCAATCCGGCAGTTTTCAATGAGAATGCTGCGAAAATCACCCTGGGTGTCGGTTCCAATCTTCAAGGCATTGCAGGCTGAATACACGTCGCAGTCTTCAATCAGCACGTTCTCAAGCAGCGTTTGCCCTGCGCCTTTCATGCAGATTCCGTCATCTCCGGAATAAATCCTGCAGGAACGTACAATCACATTCCGGCAGCCATCCAGATCAAGGCCATCATTATTGTAATTTGCCTGGTTGAATACCTGCATATGGTCAAAAAGCAGATGTTCGCAGTTCAGATAGTTCTGCATCCAGCAGGCTGCATTGCGCAGAGTAATCTTCTGAACGGTAATGTGCCTGCAATCGATGATACGCATCAGGAACGGACGCCCTGGCGTGCCCTGCGCTGTTTCCTCCCCCGGAAAATGATCCGGCGTACCCTGTCCGCAGATTTCTCCACCGCCCGTAATGCAGATATTCTCACAGTCTTCTGCAAAAATCAGCGACTGGTGCATCCCCATGCTGGTATCCTGAACCGTTAAACGTTTAGCATGCATCTCGGGATAATCGCAAAGGTCCGTCGAGCCAAGCAGCCTTGCACCGGCTTCAATACATAGACATACATTCGACCGAAAACAGAGCGTTCCGGATACATAATCCCCATGCCGGAGGAGCAGGGTTCCCCCCTCCGCAGAACCAAGGGCATCCATCGCTTTCTGCAGATACACCGTCGCTTTTCCCGTTCCGTCATACCCCATATCTTCCGGCGTGATCACCCTGTCTGCTCCAGTCCAAGGCCTGCAATCCGATTGAAGTCTTTCTTTCATGGACTCAAGCCGATTCTGGAGCGACTGTAACCAGTCGGTTTCCGCTTCGTCCTTTGAACACAGAAGGCCATTTTTCTCCATCAAGGGGATAAAGCAGGGATGCTCAAGCAAATGAGTGTTTGGGCTGTGCAAGGTAAGGAAGATATGTCCTGCTGTATCTTTGAAAACCATGCCGTGACCGCCATCTTTGTCAAACAAGGGCTGAACCTGATGAAAATGTCCATCAATTTCACCATTGTCCGAGATCGCAACACCTTCCGTATATCCGTTTTCGGAGAAACTCGCCCAGAGACAGCACAATTTGTCTGCCGATGTTCTGTACATAAACGGGCCATCTGTGACACAGCCCCGTACACCGCTCGAATGGGTCATCCATCTGGCCCACGGTGCATCTGAAGCATGAAAGAGAACAAACGGAGTTCCTGCAGCCTTTCTCAGGTCCGGTGTAAGCTCCATGGCACAGATTTCCCCGTCTCCCGCCTGAACCCATTCATGACTGAATACCATATAGGGTTTTCCAGCTTTGGAAAAATACAAGGTCCCATCCAGAGATTCCCACTCCCGGGGGGTTACCGGACCATCGGAATGGACATGAAACGGTCCTTCTGGGCGATCTGCTTTCAGAATTGCTGTACCCCTGCACACACCTTCCGCTTTGAAGCTGGCAAGCATATAGAAAGCTCCGTTGACTGCATGCACCTCTGGCGCCCAATAATTTCTGTCCGACCAGAAGCCCTGCGGCTTTTGAAAGCATACGATCGGACCTTCCCAGTTTTCAAGATCCTTTCCCACATAAACATCAAAGCCATCTGCCTCTCCCCAGCATGTTGCTCCACGTGTTCCGTAAAGATAGTATGTATCCTTCCAGTTAAGAACAAAGGGATCCCTAATATTGATGTCTTTCGTCAGCATCGTATGGTCATTCCTTTCTTCTGCTTTCTTTTCTGATGCAATGCGGATGCAGTATACAACGAGCTTTTTCCTTCGTAAAGGGGCAGATGCTTGTCCGGCCGTTGTTTCTCTGATATACTTCCCTTACTTTTTTGTCATTCCTTTTTCTGCCCCTGTGCTCAATCATTTCATGCGGAGTACCTTTTTTTCATTGATTTCATCGCACTTTTCGCCCTTTTCTTTCATTCATCTGTACAAGGAGTGTTTTATGTTCCAGTCCCTCTTCCTTACCAGTTCCCCCTGCTCGTCGCCGCCCCCGCCCGGCACAGATGCTCCTTTTCTTCTGCGGGAAGATGAAGGCTTTCTCTCTGCGTTGAAGAAACGTGCCGGTTCCTGTCTGCATCTTCTTCTGATTGCGTCCTCTCCGGACACTTTTTCGATCAATGACGGCTATGCACTGGATTTTGGAAAGGGCTTCCGTGCTTCAGGATGGCCTTCCCTGACTTCCGCAATTCTTGACAGCAGAAACTGTC
>ONVN01000142.1 GCA_900321295.1 uncultured Eubacteriales bacterium | reverse complement strand
GTCTTCCAGATCCCGCGTATAGGTCAGGCAGGGAAACGCTTCCCTGTCCAGGTCGGGAAGGAGGCTGTTGTGATAGTTCTCCCCGCAGGCGATACCATGGTATTTCTCCGCTAGCCGGCTGACCATGGTGGATTTGCCGGCATATGCGGTTCCGTTGATAAAATAGACATTCTTCATCAGCATAGAATCAAACCTCATTCAGGGCATGATGGCACACTCTGTGTGAACTGACATTCTGTTGTAAAGGAGCGGGTTTTCACGAAAACAAGTCGGAAAGACCGCCGGGAATCCGTTTGATGGCTTACTATAGCATGTCTTGTGCTTTTTTTCCACTGGCGTACAGAAAAAGGCACTTCGGAAGGAGTGCCTTACAAAGCCCGGGATCAGGACGGAATGGGAGTTTTCTGTTTTGACTTTGCCAGTTTTTTGTAAAAGGCGTTCTGCAGAAGATTTTTGAAAGGGAAGGAGAGGAGAACCGCAAGGACGATGTAGATCCATAAATACCGGGGACTGACCTGGCGGAAAAGGAACAGGGCGATCAGGATCACGGCAAGATTGTAGAGGATCTGGCCAGCTGTGTTCATCCGGTTCAACTTTTTGAGAAGGTCCTCTTCGCTGGAGCGATGCGGCGCGGATTCGATAAAGTCGGCAGCGCCGGCTGTTCCGGGACAGCTCCGGAAATCATCGGAACACTGGCTGGCTGCTTCTGCAAAGGATGGCGCGTCCAGAATCGTCCGGACCGCCTTGCGGATCCCGTCGGCAGAATCATCCCGGAGATCGGTTCCGGCACCGATTTCCCTGACCCTTCTGGCGACGGCAGCCTGTTCATTGGTCTGGGGGTACAGGACCATCGGGGTGGCCATATACAGACTTTCGGAAACGCTGTTCATTCCGCAGTGCGTGATAAAGACATCTGCCCGGGACAGAACTTCGAGCTGGTCCACAGAAGGAAGCACCTTGAAGTTCTCCGGCAGTGTTCCAAGACTTGCGATATCCAGCGTTTTCCCGCATGAAATGATGACATCCACCTCTTCATTTCGGAACGCCTCAATACATTTCGTGTAGAAGTCCGGCCGGTCATTGATGACGGTGCCGAGGGAAATGTAAACCAGCGGGCGGGGATGGTGCTTGTCGGGAAGCACTTTTGAAAAAACAGAAGGCCCTGCAAAAAGATAATGATCCGAAAAGATTTCCACATAAGGCTGAAACTTTTTCGATGTGTAGACCACAGAATCGGTTTCGTTGTCGCTCTGAATGAGGGAGAAAAGGCTCTTGTACTGATAACCGTAGGGCTTGAGTTTTTCCAGTTCTCTGGAAACTTTTGGGAGACCGAAAATGAGGCCAGCAATCTCCGCGGGACTGCTCTTCATATACTGTGAGGTCAGCTGGTTGAAAGCAAATGTACTTGTTGAGACAACCATCGGTACATGATATTTCCATGCGTTGAGCTTTCCCCAGAAGCAAACGGAATCCGTAAAGACAACATCCGGCAGGAAAGACGTGAACTCCTTCTGGAGAAAGTCGTTCATGGCAAGGGTGATCCGGATATCCTGAATGGTCATTTCTGTTGTGGAGACCTTTTTCAGGTTGGCTTCCTGCTGCGCTGTCAGGCTGGGCAGATAGGTATCGCAGGAAACGAAGGCGGCCCCTGTTTTTTCGATTTTTTCACGGAATTCGTCGAAGGAATAAAACCGCACATCATCTCCCCGGGATACAAGTTCCCGGACAACGGGCAGCATGGGGTTTGTATGTCCATGGGCAGGAATACAGAATACGGCGACTCTTTTCACGGGGTATCCTTCCTTTCCGAAAAAGCGACGGCGAACAGGTCTTCAAAGGAACCTTCCGCAGGGATTGCGATACCGCGGTTCACATCGCCGAGCAGCAGCAATGTATCGCCGGGCTTGATGCCGAAGATTTCACGGGCCTGCTTGGGAATGACAATCTGCCCTTTTTCGCCGACGGTGGCTGTCCATGCGTATTTGCCTTTCAGTTCATTCATGGTCGGAAAAAACCTCCGAAGTATGATTTGTTATACAAATCATACCTCGGAGGAATTCAAAAGTCAAGATTTCTGTGAAAGATGGTTTTCAGCAGAAGGTATGAACCGGTGTACTTACCATGGATTAGGACTGCAATGCCTGGATGGCCCGTTCAACGCGGTCATGACCCT
>ONVN01000144.1 GCA_900321295.1 uncultured Eubacteriales bacterium | reverse complement strand
GTGGCTTAAGAGCAGGAATCGTGTAGAACAATGGGGTGGCAACGAAAAAGCCATGCTATTTCTTTATGCAGCACTTTGAATGATAGACTGGTGTCAGCTCCATGAACTTCCGGGGCAATGACTATTGCTCTTCAATAACCGGCAGTACTTTTCTCTCTATGAAGTCTACTCTGTCAAATATTCTTGGTTTGAACGTGCCGGTTATTCCAACAGACACGTTTTTCTCTCTGTTGACATAAATAATGTTTCCTGAGTCGCCGATTGCCGCATATATTTCTCTGTCATCGTAGGGCCTGTACCATAGGTATCCATAACTCATATACCCGAATCGCTCACCGAGTTTAAGATACGGAGCGGTCATCTCATGGATATAGTTTTCCGAGACGATGATCCTGCCGTTATACTGGCCTCTGTTAAGCACAAGCTCCCCGATCCGGGCCATATCGCACGCTGACAGACACAGTCCCCATCCTGCCGTAACGGTATCCTGCGGATCAGAATACCACTCATTGTTTCTTGGATTCTTGTTCATGAAGAAGTTCAACTGGTCTTCTTTGGAACTGTCCCCATGAATTGTATGTTCCGGAATGCCCAAAGGCATAAAAAGGTTGCGGTTTGCAAAGTCGATGCACTTTTCGCCTGTGGCATGTTCTATGATTCCTGCCAGAATCTGTATGCCGAGCGTGGCATATCTGAATTCACCGGTTATCCCCTTCCGGCCGCCCAGAAAATCAAGCACTGCAAGCGTCCAATCCTGTGAAGTGCATACTTTCTTCCATGGTTCTGAACGGTACTTATATGGGGCTGTCATCGTAAGCAGATGCTTTACTGTTACATCAAAAATGGTTTTTTCTCCCTTCTTGACCTCATAGGCCGGGAAAAAATCCATTACTTTCTGATCTGTGCTCTTAATGTATCCTTTGTCCAGTGCTATACCGGCAAGCAAAGCCATGACGCCTTTTGTCACGGAATTGACATTCACGGCATCCTCATGATTATAACCGTGCCAGCAATCCTCGTAGACTGTGATTCCATTCCTGAAAGCAGAAATCTGACATATGTTGGCTTCATTTCCGGCACTTGATGAAATGTATTCATGTAATTCTTCTCTGTTCATAAAAGCCCTCCCTGATTGGAATTCGGACGTCCGGAGAGAAGCCTAATGGAATTTAAAATGCTTTTCAAGTACTTTTTCCCCTGCAGAGATAACCTGGAATCTGGTTTGATTTACTGTTCTTGTTCTCCTCTGCATGCCCGGCGATATGCAGCAATCCCCAAACCCAGGGCTGCAGCAAGGATGATGACATGCTGTACTGGATTGCGGTAATTTACACGAAGAAGTCCGCCCTGAGGATCAATTATCTGTACCAGAATGGTGAGGCCCTCAAAAACGACTGATGCGACAGCAGCAATCAGTGCTGCATTCTTCAATGCTGCCTTTTTCATCTTATCCATTTTCCCCTCCAGGATGAATTCAATTAACATTTGGAAGATGATCCTCCCGGTTATCTATCCGGACAGTATGGCGCAATGACTCCAAACCAATCCAATTACCAGACCAGGATCCGGTCTTCGGGAGCAATATACATCGGTGTACCTTCCGTTATCGTTGGATAGGTCTCGTAGAATTCGTCAAAGTGCGCTACCGTGAAGTTGACCCGCACATAATCCGGAGCATGCAGGCCCTCCAGCAGGTGGTAATCCGCGCCTCTTTCATAGCAGAACCACAGTTTCGCGAAGGAGCCGAAGAAGATGTCATAGTCAAATTCCTCTTCCTTTTCCGCCAGGTCCAGCATCAGACGAATGCCTTCCAGGTCTGCCATGGCTTCGCAGCAGATCCTTTCACCGTCCAGGAGGAATCCGTTGCCGGTGTCAATCCTGCTGATTTTCTCGGCGATGGGCTGCGACATGTTGACAAAGGTATTGTATTCCTCCTCCGTGATGATCCCATCCGTCCGAATGTTCCGGCGATCATAGCCATGGGAGACTTCGTGCGCCATATGCGCGCCGAGCGTTCCGAGAAGCGTTTCCCGGGAAGAGGTATCGCAGAGGGACCCACCGAGCGCTGCGGCACCGATTGTGAACATATTGTTGTAGGGCATGTACCCTCCGCCGATCTGGAGCAGGCCGTTCATGCTGCAGGTATACACGTTTTCCCTTTCGACTCTGTCGCCGATATAGCGCGTCATGCACCGGCGGCTGAACCGCGTACACAGGGCCGCCGCGTCCAGCAGGGTTTCGCAGCCGCGCAGCTGCTCCAGCAGCGGCCCGCAGTCAAAACTGCCGCCCGGGGGAATGATCGGCTGGAGAACCAGGTCTTCCAGCTTCGCAAGACAATTCGCCCTGGACTCCCCGCTCAGCCAGGTGCTCTTCCCAATCCTTGCCTGCATGGCCTGCAGGATTTCTTCGAACAGGGCTTGTACGGTATCCCATTTCTCTTTGGGGCAGTAATGATTGATATAAGCCTGATTAACCGGTATTTCGGCCGCGGTCTTCAGTTTCCTGAGGAGAATCGCATCCGGATCGTCCGGGGGATCCTGGAACTGGAATTCCCGGTACCTTGCGCCATCCAGGTAAAGCCGGGCATCGTTGTACAGCGACAGCGCGGCGATCGCCTTCAGGGTTTCCAGGTTTTCCTCCCTGTACCAGGCCAGGAATGTTCCAAGTCCGTAAGGGTCTGTCACGATGTACGCAGGCTTTTCATCGCCCGCTTCCCCGACCAGGCCCGCGCATTCCAGCAGGGTGAGCAGCATCGGGCAGTTCTCCCGGATCTCCCGCAGTGACACCACCGGAGCGTTTGCCTCCGGATCAAGCCAGGACGGCAGTTCACCACTGTAATCCGTATCATACCGGAGGATCTCTCCGATCAGGTGCCCGGCTTCTTCTTCGCCGTATTGCATGATCAGCAGCTTTTCACGGGCTGTTTCGGTATCCTTTTGCGGGCCGTACAGCAGCTCCTCCTCTGTCGGTTCATCGGACATCGGCAGATCGTCGAGCAGGATCGTTTTGGAAATATACACACGATACCATTCCGCGCTTTCATCATTTAAAGCCTGGCAGTGAAGAAAAGGCGCGCTGAGCATGAAGCCGTCCTCCTGAATCAAAGCAGTCAGCTCATCCAGCGTATTCACCGCCTTCAGCCGTTCCGCCCTGCCCATCAGAGGCGCAAGGCCGTCCCGCTCAAGCTTTTCCGGATCCGCGAGATTGTACAGGATACGGATGATCTCCGACTCCGCATCGGTGTATTGTGGGTTCCTGCAGATGTCAAGAATCTGCCCGGCAAGATAATGATTCGCCCGGACCACGAATTCACTGTTCCAACGGTTGATCCCGGCGGCTGCCTCAACATAGGCGTCGTAGTTTGCATAGATGATGTAGTTCTCCTCCGGACCGGGACGTTCCGGAAAAGCGTCATACAGGTTCGGATTCGCATAGGGTTTCCCCCTTGAGGGCTGATCCTCCGCCCCGGCCATGGAGCAGCCCGCCACCAGACACAGGGTAAGAAGCAGGCAGAACGTTCTCTTCATTTCTCGATACGCCTCCTGTCACAGCTGACTCAATTCAAAGTTTCCTCTCTACTCTTGATCATCCGGACTGCTGAAACCGGTGTGCCAAGATTCAATTGCTTTTTACATCCATCGAATTCAAAACCATATTTGTGATAAAAACGAATCGCTCTCTCATTTTTTTCAAGCACCCACACAAATACCGTCTTGTATTCTCTAAGCCTGGAAAAGGCCTCATTCATCAATCGATATCCGATTTTGCGGCCATAATACGCTGAAAGGACGTAAATTGCCACAACTTCTCCTGCATCCGTCAGGTCTTCATCTCTGGACGGACCATAGACAGCAAATCCTACAACTTTCTCTTTATCCTTCGCAATAAGGGTATTTTCCGGGAACTTCCGTGCACGTGCGGTTGTAGCCTCTACCGTCATCGTATCAAGATACCGGTCACATACAATGCCTCTGTAAGCTTCCTGCCATGAAGTACAATGCACATATCCCCTTCCGCACAGTTCCTCATCCGTTTCAGCGATTTTGATGCATATTGAATCCTTCTCTTCTTCCATCATCATTCCAATCCTCCGCTTCAATTCTCTTTCTTCGTCGTTTCCAGTCTCTCTGCAGAATGCAAAGCTGCCGTCTGCCCCGCCGGAAACTGTCTTTCCTGAACAAAACCGATTGCAGCCGGCTGTTCTTCAGAATACGGCGTGCATACGATATATTATGTTCTCTCCTGTCCAATCAGTCCGTAATCAAGAAGCGGACAATCCGGATCGCTTTCCTGAATAACAGAAGAGCGGAATGTTCTGACTGGTTCATCCTCCGCCTGTCCTCCGAAGCTGAACACAGGAATCACAAGAAGGCAAAAGCATAAAGGAAATCGTATGCCGATTCATGAAAACCTCCTGCAGACATCAGCCTTCCGTCCACATGGACGGGAGCTTAAGCCGTGGGTCAAAAGACAGATCTTCCACGAAAAGAAGCCATCCATAATATGAATGATCCCCTGCAGAAATTTCACAGGAAACCCAGACGGTGCCTTCCGTCAGGTATTGACCCCATCCGGTTCTCTGACCGTCCTGATCCAGGCCGGTCAGTATCTGCACTTCCGTTCCTTCCGGTATCAGACCAAGTGCATTGTCAGGAACGATCTTTCCGTCGTTGTCAAAGCAATAAGCCTGAGTTCCTCCGTTCCTGACAACATGAGCCAAAGTGGAGATGCTCCCTTTTCCGCTTTCTTCCACATAAGCCTGCTGGATGTAAAAGTGAATTGTCGTATACGTTTGGTCATCCACCCACGTTCTTCCCTCGCAGAAATACAGAGGCATTTTTTTGCTCCCTGTTGTTCCGAGAATAAACAGCGGATCTGCCTGATTCACCTCGCCGACGCTGCTGCCGGACACAAGAGCGCTTGGCTGTTTGAGCATTCCCCATTGCGGGATGAGCAATGGTTCTCCTCCGGTTGAAAAATCAAGATAATCGTCCCGGACATACCCGCTTACGCCCGCGTTTCGCACCCTGTGCCATCCATCTGCGGAATGATGATAGTCAAAAAGCAGGTCGACAACTGTGCCCGGATAGAGTTTGCATACAGATGCAGATTTGATATCTGTATCTGCTCGAACATGAACAGGCAGATCCGCCCGACCGGAACGTATTTTTGCGTATCGAAGGTTGTCCGTCCATGAGATTTTCTCCATGATGCAGTCGCCATACAGGATTTCGTTATCCTGAAGATGTGCTTCCACATGAACGCAGGTTTCACCGATTGTACCCAGAACATATAAAAGCGTATTTTCAGGAATCCGGTGCTCCCTGCCTTCCAGATCGGTGAGTGCGATACAGCCGTCCGGATCGGGGTAAGCAATTCTGCCACAGGGTGCGTTGACAGCAGCCGGAATGCCGTCCTGAAGATAGGATTTCATCATCCAGCCCGAACGTCCGCCAATGGTCACATGAGCCCAGTCTCCCTTTTCTTCGTCGGCGGTATAGTGTGCACCATGATAATACTGGCCGATGATTTTTCCCTTGGGTGTCTCACGCAGCTTCACCCTGGCATCGATGTCCTTACCAACGACGGAAACAATGCCCTCCGTAGTTGAACTTGCCTGAGCCAGCGAAATGCCAGCCAGCAGTAAAAGTATGAGACAGAATATAATTT
>ONVN01000146.1 GCA_900321295.1 uncultured Eubacteriales bacterium | reverse complement strand
CCGCGAAATCCATTCGCCGCCTGGCAGCCGGAGATGTGCTGCAGGTGATCGCCACCGGCAAGACCTGGAGCAAGGTTGTGGACCCTGCCACCGGCAGAACCGGCTACGTTGCCAACGATTACATGGTCCGCCAGTAAGAAAGTAAAGAACATTGAGAAGAACCTGAAAGCAACAGGATAGATATAACAGGAGCTGTTCCGGAACGACCGGGACAGCTCCTTTCGGTTTTCCGGAAAAAGGAACCGGACATCATGACAAACGAAGTCCTGCCGTTGTATAATACGGAAGATGCTTTCAATGTGCGCCGGACCGGGTCCGGCGGACGCATATTCTGTTTTGCACCGGTTCCGTACCGAGAAGGAGGCAGCTGCCATGTTCCTGTTCCCCCAGCCCCGGAAACTTGAAATTCTGGAAGGCGTCCTTTTGTTTCCCGTAAAACCGGAATATACCACTCTCGTATCCTTCTTCCGTCTTGTCAGGGAAGGTGTCCCGGGCATCGCGGTGGAAACCGCCCCGCTTCTCGCAGAGGAAGAATACCGTCTTGAAGTGGGAGAAGGCGGAATCACCCTTGCCGCATCCTGCGACCAGGGGCTGTTCCGCGCCGTCACTTCGCTGCATCAGCTGCTGATGCAAAACGGAGGACAGCTGCCGCATCTGCGGATTCACGACTGGCCGGATCTCGCCAGACGAGGCTATATGCTTGACATCAGCCGCGGGAAAATGCCCCGGGTGGAAACCATCAAAACCATGATTGATTTCCTGGCAGCCCTCAAGTACAACGAGTTTCAGCTGTATATGGAAGGAGACTGCTTCAAGTATGCCGAGTTCCCGGAGGAAACGGCGGATTTCGACTGTCTGACACCGGAAGATATCCGGGCACTGGATGTATACTGCAGAGAGCGTTTTATCGATCTGGTCCCCAACCAGAATTCCTTCGGGCATATGTATACCTGGCTGAAAAAGCCTGCTTTCCATCACCTGGGCCTGTTTGAGGGGGATGAGGTGCCTTCCACGCTCAATCCGCTTCTCCCGGAAAGTTTTGACTTTGTGTCCCGGCTGTACGCCTCCCTGCTTCCGAATTTCTCCAGCGGATATGTCAATATCGGCCTGGACGAAGCCTACGGCCTCGGCCGGTACCAGATTGAGGATTACTGCCGTGAAAAAGGCAGGGATGTGGTCTTTATGGAATGGCTCAACAAACTCAGCGACCACATCCGGGACCGGTATGGCAAAAAGGTGATGTTCTGGGCAGACATGATTTACAACTATCCGGAAAGCTACTCCATGGTGCCGAAGGATGCCGTTGCGCTGGAGTGGGGTTATGAACTGATCCAGTCCCAGCGGATGACGGCCCACTGCATGCAGTACCGGGACGCAGGCGTCCGCTATTATGTCTGTCCCTCCTGCAACACCCACGGCAGTCTTGCGGGACGCATGGACGTGACGACGTTCAATATCCGCACCTGTGCAGAACTGGCTGTGGAGTACGGAGCAGAAGGCATGCTGCTCACCGACTGGGGCGACGGGGGACATGCCCAGAGCTGGGTGTGGAGCATGAATCCCATTGCGCTTGCAGGGCAGTATGGCTGGAATACCGGAGCCAGGCAGGACGGAGAGACCTTCAAGGCGGATTTTATCCGGAACGCCGAACGGTTTGTGGACGGATGGTTCTTCGGCGGCGTGCATCTGTCGCGCCTCCTCTATCGCATGGCCAACTATTATCTGCTGGAACCGGAGCGTGTGCATGTCTGCACGGTCTGCGCCAAGGAAATCAACCTGCCGGTGAATCAGACAAGGTATGCGCATCTTTTTGACTTGAAGGACTTCGGAGATGACTTCTATTTTGACAACGTAACGGATTATGTGCAGCGCGTCATGGCGGACATTGAAAAACTGGAGTTTGACGCTCAGTGGAAGCGGGAGATCCGTCTGGCAGCCCGTCTGATCTGCTTCGGCAGTGAACTGTGCAAGGTCAAGCTGCATCCGGAGGCCTCTGTAGAGGAGGCCCATGCGCTGGCGGATCTTGTGGACAGTCTTCTGCCGGAATTTGAAGAACTCTGGAAATACCGCAACTATGAAAAGGGCATGGAGCGCTTTTACAGCTGTCTGACGGCACGGCGGGATGAGCTGCGGGCCCTGTGACTTCCCCTGAAGCCGCGTCTGCGCGGCCGGAAAGGAAAAAGATGGAACTGAAGGAACTGAGCATCCGGGATCGGGAAAGCATCACGGCCCTGTTCACGGACGTATTTACCCGGGCTCCGTGGTATGACGACTGGAGCGACCTGCAGCAGCTGGATGACTATATCGATGATCTGG
>ONVN01000148.1 GCA_900321295.1 uncultured Eubacteriales bacterium | reverse complement strand
GCTGCTATGAACCGATGAATTTACATCACAAAACAAAGGAAGAACATAGCTTCGGGCTGATCAAACCTGCAAAACAGCATTCAGACTTTGAAATGCAGAGCATAACCGATTTGGATCAAAAAGCCCGGAAACACATGAATGGCAATACTTTGCAGACATTGAAACAGAGGACAGAAAACCATGAGAAAAAGAAATGAAAACCATGAGAAAAAGAAATGAAAACAAATCGAAAAAGATGGGAAATTATTATTGCATAATTCACACACAACATGCTATAATGAATTGTATGGTATGCAATGCGACATTTTTTGACAACGATGAGACGCTTTTTCAGGGGGGACGCAGGCTATGTAGTTCCCTTCATTGTGTCAAAAAACTGCATTTTTCTTTCTGGCTTAAGCGGATGGCATGTGCTGAAAAAGCCATGGGCATCTGTTTGAGAAATATTATTCGGGGGGAAAATCTTATGAAGAAGATCATTGCACTGGTTCTTGCTATGGTCATGGTTCTGGGTATTTGTGCTGTGTCTTCCGCTGAAGAGTGGAAGTTCGAGCGCGGTATCACCATCGTGTGTCCCTGGGGCCTTGGCGGCGGCGCAGACAGCACCATCCGTCCTATGGCTACTCTGCTTCAGAACAAACTCGGCGTGCCCGTTGACGTGCGCAACGAGACTGGCGGCAGCGGTGTGACCGGAGCTACTTTTGCCTACAAAGAGCCCGCTGATGGCTACACCTTCCTTCTTGGAACACAGTCCCTGTACATTCAGGACATGCTGGATAACATGGACTTCAACTTCAAGGATGAGTTTGAATGTGAAGACATTCTGGTGCACTCCATCAACATGCTTGCAGGTTCCAAGATTCAGATGGAAAAGTATGGCATCAAGAACTTCACTGACCTCAAGGAATATGCGGCAGCCCATCCCTATGAAGTGTCCGTTGCCATGCTGACCGCCACCGGCGTTGACGGAATGTGCTTCGAGATCGCAACCGAAGGCCTCGCCCTGAACCCGGTCACCTATGATTCTGGCTCCTCTGCCAACAGCGATATGGCTGGCGGCCATGTGGACCTGAGCGTAGGCGGCTATGATGATATGAGCGGTCTGATTGAGTCTGGCGACATCATCCCGCTGCTTCTGTTCTGCGAACATCGCATTGACATCATGCCTGATTGCGAGTGCACTGCTGAACTGGGCATTGACAGCTATGCTGGTCCCTGGCGCGCCATCTTTGCCAAGAAGGGCACCCCGCAAGGCGCTATCGATACCCTGGTTGCTGCCGTTGAAGCATGCCGTGAGGATGCCAGCTGGCAGGAATTCCTGAAGAATGCTGCTTATGACCAGCGTGTTGTTCCCGCCATTGGCGAAGAACTGCAGCAGTTCTGCTGGAACGAGTACAAGGATCTGCGCGACTACATGTTCGAGCAGGAAACCCTCGAAAAGGATTATGATGATCTGAAATAATCTTTGATAAAGTTTCTATCAGGCCGGGGAAGAGTTCCCTCTTCCCCGGTTTCTTGGACTTCATACTCAAACAAGCAGAAAAAAGGAGCTGACTTCCTTTGTTTGAATTGCTCTGCAATATCCTCCTGTTCGTGTTCCTGGGGTTCACGTACTTCACGCACGTGCTGGAGGCCAAAGTGCCCAAGAGCTATATGAAGAACCCGAACGTGCTGCATCCCAGTGTGTGGCCCAAGGCAATCATTATTCTGCTCTTGATCTGTATTGCCATTAACATTTATAAGATCATTAAAAAGAACAAAGGCAATCCTGAATTCACCTTTTCTGCGTTCGGGAAAAACAGCCTTGTATTCCTCAAATCCAAGATGTTCCTTGGCATGGTCATCCTGATTGTGGCCTCCTTCATCCTGGAACCCCTTGGCTTCGTGGTGACGGGTGCACTGATCATGTTCTGCTATGGTATGTTGCTGGGAGAAAAGAAATGGTGGCGTTTGGCGATCATCGCTGTCGTGCTTGGCATCGTGCTTCACATCGCCTTTAGCGGACTGCTCGGTGTCAATCTGCCGCGTGGCACTGTGCCTTTCCTGCGTAACTTCTCCCTGTTCCTTGAAAATCTGTTCTAAGGAGGAAATAAGTCATGAGTTTAGGTGAAATGTTTGTTTCCGGCCTTAGCGCAGTCTGGGGCGGAGGCACCATGTTCCTGATGGTCGTTGTGGCCATCGTTCTGGGCACCATTTTTGGAGCTCTGCCTGGCGTATCAGCCACCATGGCTGTTGCTCTGGGTCTGACATTTACGTATACCATGGGCCCTGTGCCTGCCATCGTGTTCCTGACGGCAATTTATTGCTCGTCCATCACTGGTGGCTCCATTACGGCTATCCTGTTCAAAATCCCCGGTGTTCCTTCCTCTGCACCGACCACGTTTGACGGCTATCCCATGGCGCAGCGTGGCGAGGCAGGAAAGGCTCTTGGTGTTGCGCTGCTGGCTTCTGCTATCGGCGGCCTGTTCTCTGCACTGGTTATGTTCCTGCTGTCCAGCCCCCTGTCGAAGGCCGCTTTGGCATTCAGCAACGGCGATATGTTCGCCATTACGTTCCTGGGCCTCAGCATTCTGGTTGTGCTGGATACCGATCATATCCTGACCACCATCATCAGCGGTCTTCTTGGCCTGTTACTGGCTTGTATCGGTCAGGATCCCATGGCCGGCGTAGCGCGTCTGACCTTCGGCCAGAGCAACCTGCTGAGCGGCATGGAAATGATTCCTGTTCTGATTGGTCTGTTTGCTATCACCGAAGTACTCAAGCAGACCAACCCCAAGAAACGTCTGTCCGCAGAAGATGGTGTGGGCAACAAAGGCAAGGTCAACACCAAAATGCCCAGCATGAAAGAACTGTGGAGCATCAAGTGGACCCTTATCCGCTGCTCGGTTGTGGGCTGCGTAGTCGGCATCCTTCCTGGCGCAGGTGCTACCATTGCTTCCTTCATGTGCTACACCATGGAGAACAAGCTCTCCAAGTATCCTGAAAAGTTTGGTACCGGTATTATTGATGGTATTGCCGCCTCCGAAGCAGCCAACAACTCAGCAACCGGTGGTGCTATGGTTCCGCTGCTGTGCCTGGGCATTCCGGGAGGCAATGCAGCTGCTGTTATGGCTTCTGCTCTCGCCCTCAAGGGTGTGCAGATGGGTCCCCGTCTTCTGACTGTGCAGCCTGAATTCCTGTCTGCTACCTTCATTACCATGATCGTAACGAACATTGTGATGGTTATCGTTGCGATTGGTATTGCCAAGGTCTTTGCACAGATTCTGGCGATCCCTTATTACTACCTTGGACCGATCATCCTGCTTCTTGCAACCATCGGTTCCTTCTCCGAAGGCAACTTCGTAGGTGTTTCTGTCATGGTCATTGCGGGTATCCTGGGCATTGTGGTCAAGTATATGCATCTGAACAGTGCTGCTATCGTGCTGGGCCTTGTTTTGGGCGGCATGTGTGAGAAATATTTCTCCCAGGCTTTCCAGAAGGCACATATTGTTACTGCCGAAATGGGCTTTGGCGATTATTTTGCCAAGGTATTCGGCGGCCTGTTCGGCACACCGATCGGCGCTGTAGTCATGACTGCATGTATCCTGCTGCTGCTCAGCCCGCTTTACATGCCTCTCCTGAAAAAGGCGAAGAAATAAAACATCCGGAAAAGCGTCCTGTGGAAGTCTGCAATATGCAGACTTCCACAGGACGCGTATTAACTAAGGAAATCCCTTCCACGACTGGAGAAAGCGTCCGGATATTCTGATGGTGAACGAGGGACTGCTTTTTGCAACCCGTGAGAAGTTCTTGTTTCAGGGTATTCCAAGAATATCAGCGCTCTGCTGCATGCATCGTTTTGATATCATAAAGGAATTGAGGGAAACTTTTCTGCCTTGTTTCTTTCAATTCTGGTCAATCTGTCCAAGGCAAGATAAAGAGTTTGTTGAATTGCTTCGTGGGATATCCTGAGCCATAAAGGGCAATGGAATAACCATGTTCCAAGGAACATGAAAGGTGATATCGGAAAAACAGTTTGCGAAGCATTTTGTTCTAGGAGGAGGATAACGCATGATCATTGGGAAAAGTGCCGTGGCGGGCACACTGGAATCCAGTGATGCTCAGGTCACAGTGGAACCTTCCGAAAGCGGACTTGAGGTGGAAATCTCGTCCAGCGTCATGAACCAGTATGGCAGACAAATCCGTGCCACGGTCATGAAAACACTAGAACGGCTGGATGTTCATTCCGGCAAGGTTACGGTAGTCGACAAGGGTGCCCTGGACTGCACACTCAAGGCACGTGTTGAATGTGCTGTCTATCGCAGCAATGATATCAAAGATGCGATGTCGTGGGGAGGTGCGATTGTATGAATCCCAACCTGAAAAGACTTCGCCGGAGCATGATGTTCCTGAACTGCCAAAAACCTGCTTTGATCAAGGACCCGTATATCTATGCCCCGGATTCAATCATGCTGGACCTTGAAGATGCGGTTGCAGAACGTGAAAAGGATGCAGCGCGTTATTCTTTGTTCCATGCGCTTCGTGAAATTGATTACCGGGGTGTGGAACGTGTGGTTCGTATCAATGGCCTGGATACGGATCTCTGGCAGGAGGATATTCGCTGTTCTGTTGCAGGCGGATGCGATGCAATTCGTATCCCGAAGACAGAAACCGCTGAAGATGTAAAGAGAGTTGAGGCAGCGGTTGCAGCTGCTGAAGAAGAATTTCATGTAGAAAAAGGCAGAACGCTTATTATGGCTGCTCTTGAATCGGCAAGAGGCGTCATGAATGCTTATGAAATCTGCAAGTCTTCTCCGCTTCTGTTTGGTATTGCACTTTCCGGTGGTGACTACACGAAAGATCTCCAGACGTCCATTTCCGGTACTGGCGTGGAACTGATGGGTGCGCGCCAGCACATGATTATCGCAGCCCGTGCTGCAGGTGTACAGTGCTTTGACACAGTGTATACCAATCTGAATGATATGGAAGGCTTCCGCAAGGATGTGGAAACAATCCATACCATGGGCTTTGACGGAAAGTCCATTATCAATCCGCGTCAGATTCCGATTGTTCATGAAATCTATACACCCAAGCCCAAAGACATCATATTCGCTGAAAAGGTGGTTCGCGAAATCGATACAAAGAAGGCGCAGGGCATCGGTGTGTTCACGGTCGATGGAAAGATGATCGATATCGCCTTCTATGATGGTGCAAAACGCACGCTGGCACTGGCCAAGGCCTCTGGCGTATACAAGGGGGATATGTAAAATGATAAATGCGGTTGGACGCGATATTCCTGATGAGATCCTCGCTATGACAGGAAAAGAACCCTTCCAGGGCAACCATTATAAAGACGGTGTTCCCTTCCGGCGTGCAGCCCCGATTATTCGCCCGGTTATGAGCAATGATCATTCCAAAATGGTGAAGGATATTCATGAAGCACTGGTCAAATGCCACGCCCATAATGGCATGACCGTCAGCTTCCATCACCATTTCCGCGAGGGTGACCTGATTGTCTGCATGGTCATGAAGGAAATCCATAAGATGGGTCTGAAGAACATTACGCTTGCAGCAACGTCTTTGGGCAAGGCCCATGATGATCTGGTCCCCATGATCGAAGACGGCACCATCACCCGTATTGAGGCGTCCGGTGTTCGTGGAAAGATCGGCGAGGCAATCTCTGCTGGCAAACTGAAGGGTCTGGCCATCATGCGTTCCCATGGCGGTCGTGTTCGTTCTCTGGTAACCGGTGAAACAAGGGTGGATATTGCTTTCATTGGTGCACCGACTTCCGATGATTACGGCAACCTGCGCGGCATTGGCGGAAAGACCAACTGCGGTGTTCTGAGCTATTCCTATGTGGATGGTGATCAGGCTGAGTATGTTGTGGCTATCACGGACTGCCTGGTTCCGTTCCCGAATTTCCCGGCCCATATTTCCATGACACGTGTCGATTATGTGTGCGTCGTGGATTCCATTGGTATTCCTGAGAAAATAGCAACCGGTGCAGCGAAGCCCACAACCGACCAGCGCAAACTGATGATGGCAGAATACTGCACACAGGTTGTTGTCAATACGCCTTATTTCAAAGATGGTTTCTCTTATCAGACCGGTGTCGGCGGTGCATCCATTGCTTCGACGATTTCTCTGACCCGCATTATGAAGGAACGCGGCATCAAGATGGGATTCGGCGTAGGCGGCTTGACCAAACCGATGTGCGACCTCCTGGATATGGGCATGGTTCGTCTTCTGTTGGATACACAGGCATTTGACCTGGATGCAGTATCAAACGTTATCAATCCTGCACATCACCGCATCACAGCAGGTGCCTATGCCAACCCGTTTAACAAAGGTGCTTTTGTTAACAGGCTGGATTACGTCATTCTTGCCTCCCTCGAGGTGGACGTCCATTTCAACTGCAATGTGGTTGTCGGCTCGGATGGTGTCATTACCGGTGCGCAGGGCGGACATCCGGACACCGCACAGGGAGCAAAATGCACGATCGTGATCTGCCCGCTTCTGCAGGGTCGTATTCCTGCAATTTGCACGAATGTAACGACAGTCACCACACCTGGCGAGAGCGTTGACGTCGTGGTAACTGATTACGGTGTAGCGGTCAACCCGAACCGTCAGGACCTCCTCGAGGCGCTGCGCAAAGCGGACTGCGTACCGCTCAAGACAATTGAAGAACTGCGTGACATCGCTTATTCCATTGTTGGTGAACCTGATCCCCTGGAATTCGGTGATCGTGTTGTTGGCATCATCGAAGCCCGAGATGGCACCATTATGGACGTTGTACGTCAGATTAAACCCAAGAATTAAATTCATAGAATAGGGGGCGTCCACTGTGAGCTACACCGTGACACAGATTTATGAGACTGATAAGCGTGGGCAAGCTGCAGTGGACGCTCTTCTTGTGCGTGAAGGGATTAAACGGGACGCACATCTGGATTATACCTGCGGTGTTTATGACGATGATTATGAGCTTTGTGCTACGGGAAGCTGCTTTGCCAACACACTGCGATGCATGGCTGTGAGCAGCGATCACCAGGGCGAAGGGCTTATGAATCTGGTGGTTTCTCATCTGACAGAGATTCAGGCGGATCGGGGAAATACCCATCTGTTCCTGTATACGAAAACGACGAGTGCGAAATTCTTTGGTGATCTGGGATATTATGAAATAGCCCGAGTTCCGGACAAACTGGTCTTTATGGAGAACCGGCGCACGGGCTTTCAGGATTGGCTGCATGCACAGAAACTTGCCGATGCACCGCAGTTTGGAACAGCGGCAGTTGTCATGAATGCAAATCCGTTTACTTTAGGACATCGGTATCTCCTGGAACATGCCTGTCTCCACGCAGATGCCGTGCATTTGTTTGTCCTCAGTGAAAACTATGGTCCGATTCCTGCTGCAGATCGCAAGCGTCTGGTAGCACAGGGAACCAGGGATATGAACAAAGTGATCCTGCATGACAGCGGACCGTATATCATCTCTGCAGCAACATTTCCCGGATACTTTCTGAAGGACAGTGATGATGTATCAACGGTTCATGCACGTCTTGATCTGACGGTTTTCTCAAGAATCGCAGAGGCTATGAATATTGGCGTACG
>ONVN01000150.1 GCA_900321295.1 uncultured Eubacteriales bacterium | reverse complement strand
TAAAGAAAAGCACCGAAGTCATGCTGAACTTCGATGCCAAAGGGGATAGGGTCATGAAGAAACCTGGTCCAGAATCAGAAGCTGTCTCCTGTCTGACGGGACCAGCATAATTGAAAAACGTGAAAATGAGGTGAACTCGCAGAAAAGAACATCTGAATTCTATGAAACTCAGGCGGGCTTATCGAACTGAGCGGCATAGAGTGCAGCATACATGCCGTTTTTCTTCAGGAGTTCTTCGTGCGTTCCGGATTCGACCAGATGGCCATGGTCCATGACCATGATACGGTCACAGCCGGTGATGGTGGAGAGACGGTGGGCAATGATAAAGCAGGTGCGGCCGTGCATCAGGGACACCATTGCTTCCTGGATGAGAAATTCAGTACGGGTGTCCACGTTGCTGGTGGCTTCGTCCAGGATCAGCATGCGGGCATCCATGAGCATGGCACGGGCAATGGTCAGGAGCTGCTTCTGGCCTTTGGAAATGCTTCCTCCACCATCGGTCAGACGGGTGTCATAACCATCCGGCATACCCAGAATCATCTCATGGATGTGGGCTGCTTTTGCAGCCTCGATGATTTCCTCCCGGGTCGCATCGGGACGGGCATAGGCAAGGTTTTCGGCGATGGTTCCATCAAAGAGCCAGGTGTCCTGAAGAACCATGGTATACTGGCGGCGCAGATCGTTGCGTCTCAGATTCCGGATATCCTCGCCGTCAAGCAGGATAGCTCCGGAGGAGACGTCATAGAACCGCATCAAAAGGTTGATCAGGGTTGTTTTGCCGCATCCGGTTTCTCCGACGATGGCAATGGTTTCCCCAGGAAGAACCGTAAAGTTGATATCGTGGAGAATTTCTTTTTCGGGTTCATAGGAGAAACTGACATGGGAAACCTTGACTTCACCACGGCATGAAGTCATCGGATGCGCATTCTCGGCATCCGGTTTTTCCGGAGGCAGATCAATCAAGGAGAGGACACGTTCAGCAGCGGCCATTGAAGACTGCAGTTCCGCAATCAGATTGGCGAACTCGTTGATCGGGCCGGAAAACTTCCGGGAATAGAGTACGAAGGAGGAAACACCGCCCAGGGATATCCCGCCGTTCATAAAGAGCAGAGAACCAAAGATGGACACAAGTGCAAGGGAGAGGTTGCTGATGCAGTTCACAGTGGGCCCCGTGACACATGCCGTAGAGTCTGCTTTCCACTGTGCATGCGAGGCCTTTTCGTTGAAACCGGCAAAGCGTGTACAGAATTCTTCTTCCTTATTATATGCCCGGATCGTCCTCAGACCGGAAACAGCCTCTTCAGCGAAACCATTAAGCTCACCCAGTGCGCGTGAACGGACGCGGAAAAGCGGGCGGACGACTTTTGCACGGTAACGGGTGAACAGAATGGAGATGGGGATGGTAAAGGCAAAGACCAGAAGCAGAACCGGAGAAATGGAAAGCATCATGGAGAAAGACCCCACGACGGTGATTAAACTCGAGATCATCTGCGTGATGTCGGTGGAAAGAGAGGAACCGACGGTATCAACGTCATAGGATATAATGGAAATGACATCCCCGGTCTGGTGAGTATCAAAGAAGGAAACCGGCAGCACCGTCAGGTGATCATACAGGTCCTGGCGCATTTTTCGTACAACACGGCGTGAAATCCGGATCATGACTGCGGACTGTGCAAGAGAGATGGCGGAAGAAAGAATGGCCGTAAGCACCATGAGGGATGCATAGCGGTAAACGACAGGGAAGTTCACAGACTGCGCAGAAATGGCGTCGATGGCAAGACCGGAAAGCCTGGGTGAAAGCAGGGCAAGGGAATTGCCAAGGACAGAAAAGATGCAGGCAAGAAGCAGGGCCAATTTGCTGGGACCGAGATAGGCAAGAACTCTGCGCAGAATATTGCTTGCTTTCTTGCGTGGACGGTTCGGATCATGGAGGTTGCTCATGCCGCGTCACCTCCCAGCTGGAGGCGGCACAGATCACGATAGGCTGTGCATGATTTCATTAACTCAGCATGGGTCCCATGACCGATGATCCGGCCTTTTTCCATCACCAGGATGTCATCACAGGCCATAACCGAGGAAACACGCTGTGAGATAAGAACAAGCGTTGTATCTTTGAGATCCCGTCGCAGGGCATGACGGAGTTCTCGGTCGGTCCGATAATCCAGAGCAGAGGAACAGTCATCCAGAAGCAGAAGCTCGGGTGTTCCGGCAAGGGCTCTGGAAACAAGGACACGCTGCTGCTGTCCTCCGGAAAGATTGTGTCCTTTCACTGCCAGTGGATGATCCAGACCAATGTCCTGAACAAAATTTGCCTGGGCAGTATCCGTGGCGCGGAGCAGATCAGGATCATTCAGGTCCCTGCCAAAACGGATATTTTCGCGGAGGGTGTCTTTCATCAGAAAGTCATTCTGGAATACAACACCGATATTGTTGTGAATCTCTTCCTTGGAAAGACTGCGCAGGTCAGCCCCGGAAAGCAGAATACGTCCTTGGTCGGGGTCATACATGCGTAAAATCAGGGAAAGCAGGGTACTCTTGCCACTTCCCGTCGGACCAATGATACCGAGAGTTTTTCCTTTTTCCAGGCGGAAGGAAATATGAGACAGTGCCGGGATGGCTCCGTGGTAGGAAAAGGAAACATCTTCAAATGCAAGATGGGCAGATGATCTGCTGTCGCCGGGCATATCGACAGGTTTCAGATCTTCCGGGAGATTCATGACCTCCTCGATGCGGCGGGCACTGGCCATACCCTTGGAACAAATGACAAAAATGCGGGAGATCATAATCAGGGAGTTGAGAATGATCGTAAAATAGCTGAGGAATGCGATAATCGTTCCGGGCTGCGTGGTACCGCGGCTGACCGAGAATGCGCCGACAAGGATTACGAATGCCAGACCGATATTCAGCACCAGGTTGACAAGAGGGCTGACAAAGGCCATCGTCAGATCGGCTTTCTGCTGCCGCTTGGAAAGATCGGTATTGATGCCTTCAAAGGCTTCCCGTTCCATTTCACCGCGTGAGAGCGCACGAATAATGCGGGCACCTGTCATGGATTCCTGAATTTTGCGCACCATATGGTCATTGCCCTCTTGAACGCGGGTGTAGAGCGGTACGCCTTTTTTCGAGGAAATATAGACGATCATGGCCAGGAATGGCATGGCACAAAGCATGACCAGCGTCAGACGGACGTCAAGCATTAACGCGACCAGAATACCGCCGATGAGCATAATCGGGGCACGAATACCAAGACGCTGCATGCGGTCGACCATGGCATGGAGATTATAGGTATCACTTGTCAGACGGGAGTTGATGGAAGCTTCCGTCAGGATATCCCGCTGGTGCGCGGACAGGGTCGACATGCGGGCATATAAGTCCCTGCGGACGTCCACAATGAAGTCTCTTGAGATCCCGGTGGCCATCTTGTTGGCCGTGATGTTTCCGATCCATGCCAGCACGGCGCAGCCTATCATGAACGCTCCATACAGATAAACGCCGTGAAGATTGCCGATCGGTGCATAATCATCCAGAATCGTGGAGAGAATGGACGGAATCAGCAGCTCCACAATCGTTCCTGACAGCTTGATGATCACCTGAAGGATGATTCTGCTGACTCTTGGCTTGAGATAACGATAGATCATAAGCTGCGCTCCTTTACACTCTGGGAGGCCTTTGCAGCGATGCGTTCCATCAGCTGCACGACTGTATTCTTTTCATCTTCGGTGAAGTCTTCAAGGAGAAACTGTGACCAGCTGGATAAAACATGCCGGAGCGGCTCCTCCAGATCACGGGCTTTCTTAGTGGGATAGACCAGGATCTGACGGTGATCATCCGGGTCAGGCTCCCGACGAACAAACCCATCTTTTTCAAGGGCACCAAGCTGGCGGGCCACCGTGGATTTGTGCAGGTTCAGCTTGCGAGAAAGCGCTTCCTGAGAAATTCCTTCATTATAATAAAGTGTCATGAGATAAGGAGTCTGGCAGGGTCCCAGACCGGTGCCTGCAAGTGCCTGTTCACGATAGAGCATGCAGGCTCGGTAGGTAGTGGAAATGGAGCGCATAATGTTGGCCATAAAGTCCTCCAAAATTGTTGCATATGCAACGATTATAGAAAAACCGCAAGTTCATGTCAATATGGAGAACAGAAAGAAAGCAGGCCGGCTGCTGAATGCTGATTTCCCAGGGACGTCGATTCTGGGCCTACAGACTTGATTCGAATCTCCGGCATGAGTATAATGACCATGTTTCATATCTTTGTCTTGAACAAGTGAAGCTGCAGGGAGGCATATTTTTCATGCAGGTACCGGATATACATGATTACAAAGGCAAACGCATCCATATGGTGGGAATCGGCGGGTCCAGTATGTCAGGGCTCAGTGAAATGCTTCTTTCTGAGGGGTATCAGGTGAGTGGGTCGGACCGTACGGACGGATATCTGATGAACGATGTTCGTGAGGCCGGTGCTCAGGTTTTCATCGGACACAAGGCCGAAAATGTGCACGGAGCGGATCTGGTCGTATATACTGCAGCAATTCCTGCCGACAATCCGGAACTGAGGGAAGCCGACCGTCTGGGTATCCCCAGAATGGAGAGAGCTTATCTGCTTGGACAGCTTATGAAAGGTTATGACTGGGCGGTAGGCATTTGCGGTGCGCATGGAAAAACGACGACTACTTCTATGCTGTCTCAGATTCTTGTGGAAAATGGAATGGACCCGAGCGTGCATATTGGTGGAAAACTTGATGCGATCGGTGGATCGACCAGGATCGGTCACAGCGACATTTTTCTTGCCGAGGCCTGCGAGTTCCGACGTTCTTTTCTGCAGATTTCTCCGACGATGGCCATCGTCCTGAACATTGATGCCGATCATCTGGACTGCTACCGTGACCTGGATGAGATTGAAGAGACCTTTGGCCTTTTCCTCAGCAAGATTCCTCCTGAGGGGATCGCTATCGGGAATGGAGCGGACGATCGCATTCTCCGGCAGTTTGCGAAACTGAACTGCCGAAAATATACGTTTGGATTGACGGACGCCTGTGATTACCATCCTGGTCATTATCAGGAAGATGAGCATGGTTATGCTTCTTTCGATCTCATGCAGGGAGCGGTTTCTCTCGGACATGTGATCATGCAGGTGCCGGGAACTTTCAATGTGGAAAACGCTCTGGCGTCCCTTGCTGCGGCACATCTGCTCGGTGCGGATATGGAAAAAGCCTGTGCGAGCATTTCTGCTTTCCATGGTGCACACAGGCGCTTTGAACTGACGGATACGATCGATGGTGTTGAACTCTTTCACGACTATGGTCATAACCCGGCAGAAATGCACAATGCAGTGCATGTGGCAAGAAAACGTTCGAACGGACGTGTAATCGCTGTTATGCAGCCACATACCTTCAGCCGTGTGCGGAGTCTGTTCCAGGATTATCTTACCTGTACGGAAGAAGCGGATATCACACTGGTAACGGATATTTGTGCGGCAAGGGAAAAAGACCCTGGTGACCTGAATTCCGGCATGCTTGTGGACGGAATGAAACAGCATGGACTGGAAGCCTACTGGACACCAAGTTTTGATGACACGGAGAAGTGGCTTCGGGAACATTGGCGGAAAGGCGATCTTGTCATTACCATGGGCTGTGGGGATATTAATCTGCTCAACAGTCAGATTCATGCGCATGAAGTCGAAAAACAGAAGGAAAGTTAACAGCAAGTTCATCTAGATACTGTACATATTGGAGAGATTCTTCGTGAAGGACAGAGAAAGAAACCGCAGACTTGTTGATCTTGGTGCGATTCGCCATAATGTGCGAGTGATCCGATCGCTGGTTCCGTATTCTGCTCGTCTGATGGCTGTCGTGAAGGCTGATGCATATGGCCATGGCAGTGTTGAAGTAGCACGGGCCGCTCTGATGGCGGGAGCAGATTTTCTGGCAGTGGCGACCGTTCCGGAAGGCAAAGAACTGCGTGTGAATGGCATTTCTGCTCCGATCCTGGTACTGGGCGAAAGTACGGAACGGGAGATGGAAACAGCCGCTTTTGAAGAGATTACCATCGCCGTATCGTCACCGGAAGATATTGTCATGGCTGGCGAAGCTGCTGAAGCTATGCAGAAAACGGTCTCCGTACATCTCAAAGTCGATACCGGCATGGGACGCATAGGTGTGCGCAGCCTCGAAGAACGGAATGCAGTGCTCGAGACGATCTCCTGCACAAATGGCGTCAAACTGACAGGTGTGTTTACACATTTTGCGGATGCAGACGGGGATGATCGGAGCTATACCGATATGCAAGTAGCCCGGTTTCATGAAATGACCGATGATCTGCCGCAGGAGATTCTGAGACACTGTGCAAATTCAGCCGCTATTCTCCGCCGCATGCCAGAATGTGCATTTGACATGGTTCGCATGGGAATTATCCTTTACGGATATCCGCCGGTTCCAACCAATGCGGATTTCCGGATGTGCATGGAGTGGAAAAGCCGTGTCATGTTTGTCAAAACCATTGGTCCGGGTGAAAGCGTCTCTTATGGCTGCACATGGCATGCGCAGCGTGTGACACGTGTGGCCACGATAGGATGCGGTTATGGGGACGGGTATCACAGGGCAGCCAGTGGAAAAGCTCAGGCGCTGATCCATGGCAGGCGGGTTCCTGTGATTGGAAGAATCTGCATGGATCAGATGATGCTGGACGTAACCGATGTTCCGGATGTCCAGGAAGGGGATTGTGTCACCCTTATGGGCCGTGACGGAGAGGAATGTATCTCTGCAGAAGATATTGCAGCATGGGCAGGCACGATCAGTTATGAGATCTTGCTGGCGGTGACTGGCCGAGTCAAACAGACCTTTACAGATGATTAATAGGAAAGAAGGATAATAGGGCGTATGGAAAAGTCACAGAAGAAAACGTCTTCGGCTCCGATTGTTGTCAGCAAACCGTTTCTTACCGGCAATCCGGTGGATACGACTACGACAAAATCTGCGCTTCTGGTTTTTGGAAGCCTCTGCGTTGTTGCAATTCTGAACCTGATTGTGTGCAGCATGATGATGTTTGATCATCTTGCATTGCGCATCGCTGTCAACGGACTCGTGATCTTTGTAACACTTGCTGTCTTCTATTCGAGCGGCATGAGCCAAGGTTCAATAGCGGTGAACAATGGTGAAATCATGTACCGCCGCCGTGAAACCGGAGCGCAGATCCTTCCGGAGGAACTGGCGCGTTCCTATCATCCGTTAAAGGGGTTCATGATTGGCCTTCTGGGCACACTGCCCATTCTTCTCTGCGCACTCATTCTTGCTGTCATTACGAAAAAGCAGATGACCAGTCTCGGGGCTCTTCCGACATGGCTTTCAGCACTTGAGAGCCGGGAGGAAGTCGGGCTGGCATTGTCCTATTATCGCACAGGGGGCGGTTGGACGCTTGAAAGCATTCTGCGCATTATTATCCGCCTTCTGCTGATGCCTTATGTCAACATCATCAGCTCTGCGAATGCAGATGGTCTTCTGTTACTTGAACGGCTGAGTCCGCTTGTTGTCCTTTTTCCTGGCCTTGCCTATGGGTTTGGCTATACACAGGGTGTGAAAGTCCGTTCCCGCGTGCATGCAGATATTGCAAAGAATACCCGCAGGAAGGCACGGAAGAATGCAAAGAAGAGAAAGGCTCCGAAAGCAAAGGGACCGATCGAACTGAACTGATGAAGATACAATACCGTACGGATGGGGAGTGCAAATGCGAATCATAGCGGGGACGGCGCGCTCCAGAACCATTGAAGCGCCGAAAGGCAGGGACACGCGTCCTACATTGGACAGAGTCCGGGAAAACCTGTTCAATATTTTGCAGATGCGAATTTATGATTCGGTCTGTCTGGATCTGTTCGCGGGAAGCGGTGCACTGTCATTTGAAGCGCTCAGCCGCGGCGCATCCAAGGCAGTTCTGTGTGATCATGACAGGAACGCACATCTGGTTGAAAAGAAAAATGCGCAGGCGCTGGGTTTTTCAGATCGCTGTGAATTCTTTCTTTCGGATTGGCGGGATGCAGTCAATCATCTTGCGGGAAGAAGTTTTGATCTGATTTTTCTGGATCCTCCTTATATGATGCATGACCTTCGAGAAGTAACAGAAGCCTGTGAAAAGCTGCTTGCAGAGGATGGGCGTGTCATTGTGGAGTTTGAAAATGAACAGCTTCCACAGATAACGGAGCATCTTGAAATGCTTGATCGTAGACGATATGGGATTGTGGGAATTGGTTTCTATGGACATGCCAAGAGCAGGAAGGAACAAGAACATGCATGAACATGTCTGCCTGTATGCCGGAAGTTTTGATCCGATTACGCTGGGGCATATGGATATGATTGAGCGTGCCAGGGCCATCTTTGACCGAGTGATTGTTGCGGTCTCCAAAAACCCTGACAAGCGGTCGGCCTTTTCACTTGAGGAAAGGATGCAGATGATCCGGATCGCGACACAGCATATGACAGGAATAGAAGTGGTGGCCTGTGAGGGACTGACCGTGGAATTTGCCGTTGCACATGGTGCACATGTCATGCTCCGCGGCCTGCGTGCAGTTTCTGATTTTGAAGGCGAACGATCTCTTGCACAGATTAACCGCGCGATCTGCTCTGATGTAGAAACCCTTTTTCTCATTGGAAAACCGGAACACAGCCATATTTCATCAAGCGGTGTACGCGAAATGGCCAGCTATGGCTGCTCGCTTGAGGGCTTTGTTCCTGAAGAGATTGAGAATATGATTCACCAGCATTATGGATGCCGGGAAAGAAATAGGAGAGGAGAAAAAGAAGATGGAAGAAAATAACTTCGATCAGAACCAAGCTGAAGAAACCACGCAGAAGACGGAAACTGCATGGACAGAAGAAGCACCTGTAGAAACAGCTGCAACGGACATCCACGGTGATCTTCCGTATTCTAAGGCAGTGAATATTCTTCAGGAACTGAAATCCATTGTTGAAACAGCCCCGAAGGCATTTCTCAGAAGTGGTGAGGTGAATCTGCCAAAGCGGGAACTTGCAGAACGGCTCAATCTGCTTTCAGACGTCATTCCTGCAGCAGTAACGGAAGCAGACAGAGTTGTAAGAAGAAAGGAACAGATCCTTTCGGAAGCAAAAGCCAGGGCGGATCAGATGATTTCTGATGCCAAGAAGAGTGCTGATGCGATTGCCCAGCAGGCAGAAACATCGAGAGTTGCTGTTGAACATAAGATTGACGCTGCGAAGGGAAACCTTCAGCGTATTCAGGCGGAGGGCGAAGCCCTGAAAAAGCAGCTCCAGCAGGAGGCGGAGCAGAAAGCTCAGTCGATTGAAAATGATGCCCGTGTACGCGCCGATCAGCTTCTGCGTGCGGCACATCAGCAGCAGGAAGAGCTTGTTTCCAGGGAAGCCGTCTATCATCGTGCGGAAGTGGAAGCCAATGAGCTGCTTGAAAAGAACAAGGCACAGATGGAACAGCTGCGTCAAAAGACTTTTTCCTATCTGGACGAGCTGCTTGGACAGGGTGAGAATTATCTTGGGTCTGTCGCATTCAATGTCAATAATCTTGCCCAGAACATCCACAGCGAACGCGAGAACCTTTCATCCAGACGCTGAATCTCTGTTTCCGGACAGACAAACAGTATTTCCGGGACAGTTTCATGTACACAGTGAACAATTCAGGACGAAGAGAAACTGTTATGATTCTTTCGGACGCAGACCGGACCCTCTCTGTACTTTATAGAGCCGCCGTTCCTTCGGGAACGGCTTTTTATACAGAATGAATGCGCCATCTTTGTGCATTCTGTAAAAAAATCAGCATAATGTTCATACCGGAAGCATGGAAAACTATGCGTAGCAGACATGAAAAGGAGGGGGAAAATCCATGAAAAAAAGTGAAAATTGACAGCCGGTGTTTGGTAAGGATTAACAAAAAAACACCAGGATTTAAGGACTAATATGGCAAAAAAAGGACTTTGAGAAGAGTGCAAACCGTCATTTATGTACTTTTTTGACGAAAATACTTGTCATTCCTGGTAAGATAGAAACCCGTTTGCATATTCTGCACAAGGTTCTCACAAAATGCTTGTCAAATCCGACAGTTCCCAAAACGGAAAAAAAACTCTATAATACAGGTACAAAAGCGGTACGTTCTGCGTACCACTTAAATAACAGGAGGACGATATATATGGCAAGTGTATCCCTTAAGCACATCTATAAGGTTTATCAGGGCGGCGTTACTGCAGTTAGCGACTTCTGCCTGGACATCGAAGACAAGGAATTTATCGTTCTGGTTGGACCTTCCGGCTGCGGTAAATCCACCACTCTGCGCATGGTCGCTGGTCTTGAAGAAATCTCTGACGGCGAACTGTACATCGGCGATAAGCTCATGAACGATGTTGCTCCTAAGGATCGCGATATCGCCATGGTGTTC